>CAMAUB010000082.1 GCA_945861315.1 Chlamydia trachomatis | reverse complement strand
TATATGAGCTTCGAAATGCTTGATCAAATCTACTGCACGATCTGGCATGATTTTATGAACTTATTTCTTGCAATTGGTATTACCTGAATTTCGGGTTAGTAGCGCATAATTTTTTGAATTTCTTTCCGAGTCTGGTCCGGAGAGATCCTTTGAGTTTCAAGCTGAATTGAAACATCTTGCAAAAGCTCTAAGCGAGGACTAGAAGGATTGAGATGGCTGATCTTAGCCATTAAAAAGTGAACCTCATCTGAAGCAGCTTTCTGGTCGAGCTCAATAATAAGCTTCTTCCCTAAATTCCCGGTAATCACTCCCTCACTAATTGAGACAGAGAGCTGTAAAACCTGCCTCTCTAAAAATTGTCGAGATTCTGTGGAAAGATAAGGGCTAAAATCAATCGTTTGTCTTAGAACATTAAGTTGCTCGTTTAATGGCTCCATAATAACCTCCGTGATTTAACTTATTATACAATAATTTTTGAACTGTTGCTAATACTTCTTGTTATGCGTCTGATAAAGTTGAAAAATTATCAAGTATTGCCCTGATATTCAGTTAAAAAAAACTTTTCTCTGGAAAAAAACAACGACTCTTTATATGCTTTTAATAAAACTGATTCAATCATCTCATCACAAATTTAGGTGAAATGGATTGGTTTAGAGGTAGCTATCTCTAAAAATAAATAAGAAAATTCTATGGAGGATTTAATATGTCAGCAGCTTGTGGTCACATCAAAGCGGACTTAACTGATACACTTTGCACTAAAGCTGGTTGGGGAAATACAGGAAAATACGTTCTTGTTGCTCTAGCCACAATAGCATGTCTTGGGCTAGCACTAGCCTTGGCAATGAAGTTTAGCCCATCACTTGCTAGTTCAAGTGTCGGACAACAACTATCAACACTAGCAGGCGGAAAGCTAATAACTTATGTTTTAGCTAGTTCAGCTTCATTACTTGGAGTTCTAGCAGCTGGAAGAGCCGCAAGATCTTGTGGTGTGATTTAGTCTTAGTAAAGGAAAGTTTGACCTTTCTTTTTGAGGGCATGGTTTATTCCATGTCCTTTTTTTTTATGAAAAAATGAGGCCTTTTAATTTATATGGAGAAAAACTCTCAACTAATTTACACTTTGCTCAATATTAATCATCCCAACATGGTTTTATGGGCACATGGAAAAAGCCGTCCGCTACCTATTCAACCTCCATCCAGGTGAAGGAACTAAAAGCCTTCTCTTCATTCTCCTAGGTCTTCTTTGGAGCATTGGAACTTATGGGATGTTCACTCTCTCTGAGGGGATGTTCATTGAGCACATTGGGGCTAATCACCTACCTGTAACCTATGTTTTTGTAGCTCTTACTCTCTGTCTTATCTCAACTTGCCTAATTTTTGCGCTTAATCACCTCTCCATTCGTAAAATTCTTTTTATCATGATCTCATTTTGGGCCGCCGTGATATTTGTGTTCTATGCCTGTCTGCCACTCTCTGATCACATCATGTATTGGTACCTTTTAAAGGTCTTTGGATGGGTAATGCCGATTTCAACCTACATCTGCTACTGGGCTTTTATCGACCAGTATGTTGATCTCCAGGTTGGAAAGCGTCTTTTTTGTCTCATTAACTCGGTCACCTATCTAGGAGATGCGTGTGGATCTGGAGTGATTTCTATCGGAATTGGCCGTCTTGGCTTATCCGGCCTACTCATTCTTTTTGCTGCGGTTATTATTTGTTCACTTCCTTGCATCTATTTGATTACACAGAAACTCTCCCCTATCCTAGAGGATCATGCTGATCACATTGATACCCGCTCTTCACTCTCCCTTAAGGATATAGCCAAAAGAGTTCTCAATTCAAGGTTCACGGTCTACCTCCTGGGCTTTTATTTCATTATGCAGCTGCTGGCGATTGTGACTGAGTTTTCCTATATGAATGCTTTTGACACAGCTTTTTCAGGCACTTCTGAGCACGATTTGACCCGCTTTTTAGGAACATGCAATATGTGGATAGCTATTGCTAATGTCTTGTTTGGCTCTCTTGTCTACAGCAGACTTATTAAGAAAATGGGTATAAATAATGTCATTGTTATCGCTCCTGCCTTTTTCTTGCTGCTCTTCTCAATTTCATTTTGGAAACAAGGGATTCCAATTGCTATCTTTGGTCTTTTTGCGAGAGAAGGGATGGTCTATACCTTTGATGACAACAACCTCAACTTGCTAATCTCAGGTGTTCCAACAAAGATAAAAAATCAAATTCGTATCACAGTTGAATCGTTTTTTGAGCCTATTGGAATGCTTATTAGTGCTTTGATACTCCTTATTCTACATAACTACTCCCGCTCCCTTGGACTAACTGTTTCAATTGGTGCCTGTATTTTAGTGCTCCTTCTTCGCGCTAATTACTCCAAAGCGATCTTCACAAACCTGATGGCAAGCTCAATTCGTTTTGGAAAAAAAGCAATTGATTGGATTCCTAAAAAAGAGAAAAAACAATTTGAGCACTACCTGCTTCAAAACTTAAAGCGTCCAGAAGAGAGCGGTCGCCTTCTAGCTTTTGACTATCTACTGCGTCTAAACAACGAAAAACATCTTCCTCATCTGCTTAACTATGTCAGTTTGATGAGTATTCCTGGAAAGCTTCAAGCAATTGAACTTCTTTCTCAAAGTAGCTGGGCAAAAGAACCTTCTGTGATTGAGCGATTAGAGAGATGGCGGCGCACTCTTCCACATCCTGCAATTCGAGGGAGTATTCACCTCTATTTTGCAAAACATGCTTTGCTGCGTCCTGAGAAAATTACACAAGATTTGCATAGTGATCTACTCCCAATGCGTGCAGCAGCGATCTTAAGCCTCAAAACAATTACCCCTCGAGGTGGTCAACTCCCCTCTTTTGTCTCGCTTGCCTCCGAAAAATTGAGACTCCTTCTCGACTCAAAGATTGAATATGAGATCTGCACCGGAATTGATATTCTAGGTGCTGAAGAGAACATTACTAATATCGAATCTATTCTCACCTATCTTAAACACCCATCGCTTAAGGTAAAGCAAAGTAGCGCAAAAGCTCTTAAGCAGATATCTAACCCAGATACCAAAGAATACGCTTCACAAATCATCTCTCTACTCCCCTCTCTAAGAGATCCTATTACACGTCTTAATCTTCTTCGTTCTCTAGAGAAAATGAAGGATAGAGATTCAGTACGGGAACTGATTTTAGCAACAGTTCACTTCAGACCGAACGAGCGTGCTCTTGTTCAAGATTTTATTCTTGAACTGGGTATGGATAAAGAGATGGCACAAATACTCCTTTCAATTGTCAAAGACACTTTCATCCATGAACGGTGTCGTCTTTTAGCTGGAAAAATTCTCGCAAAAATTGACCTAAACCTGCTTAAAAATCACCTCTACCCTCTTCTAAGAAATGAAATTGACCGTGCTTACTTTTATTACTACCATTTTGCAACAGTACAAAAGCAGCTTCCAGGATACGATCTCTCAATCTTAGAAAATGCTCTTGAGACGGGCTATCACTCGGTTATTGACTTTGTCATTCAACTACTAGGCAGTGCAAGTGAGCTAGAACAAAGTGATGTTCTTTCATATACTTTAAAAAGCAAAAATCCCAAGATTCGCGCACAAGCAATTGAGACATTGCAAAAAACATGTCACTCTCGACTCTTCTCATTGCTAGAACCTCTTATAGATGAACCATCGATTCAGCAAAAGCTAAGAACCTATCTAAAAAGGGGCAACTCACCCCTGAGTATCAGCCAACTACTAGATACCATGGTCTATTCCCCTTCCCTCACAGACCAAATCGTTGCCATTGACCTTAAAGCCAAGCTCAACTCTCCTGGTTGGGAAGAGATCTTAAAGAAAAAACTCAAAGGCAATGAGGAAATTTTTCAACACTTTGCCCATGAACTTTTACAAGGTACAACATGAAAGAACTCAATCTTATTGATAAAGCTTTTCTTCTAAAGAAGACCTCCCTTTTTGGATCTCTTGATCTAGACCTTTTGCTGACAATTGCTGATAAGCTAGATATTATGGTCTACAGCAAAGAAGAGCCTGTATTTTCAATACAACAAGATGCCAATCAGATGTATCTAATAGCTGAGGGGCAGGTTCTTATTGAGTGTAATCACAAAAAGACGACTCTGATTGCAGGGGAATTCTTTGGAGATGAATCAGTTTTCAATGAAAAAGCACGTGCCTACAGTGCAAAGTCTGTAACACAGGCTATCTTACTCACTCTCTCTAGAAATCATCTTTTAGGAATTATTGCTGAGTGCCCCTCGGTGGCTGTTGCACTTCTGGAGGCATACTCAGCAAATATTGACTTTAGAAGTAGATAGTCAGTTTTTCAGGGCCAACTAGATAGAACTACTTCTTTCCATTGATGAAAGTGATCACATCACCAACTGTTTTGAGTTTTTCAGCTTCTTCTTCTGAAATCTCAAAACCGTAGCGCTCTTCAAAAGTCATGATTAGCTCAGTCAGATCAAGGCTATCTGCATTGAGATCCTCAACAAATGACTTTTCAGGTGTTACATCTTTCTCATCAACACCTAGTTGTTCAACAACGATGTCAATCACTTCTTGTTCTACAGTCATGGTTGCTTCCTCTGTACGTTCAGTTGCCATTATACTCTCCAAAAAAAATTAGCGGTAAGTGGTCGGATTATATATCTTTGAAAACCTTTTTGACAAGACTTACCTTATTTTTGAAAGAGGTTATTACATCACCATGCCACCATCAACAGTCAAGACTTGACCTGTGATGTAATTAGCAAGAGGGCTAGCTAAGAAAAGGGCCGCATTAGCAATGTCTTCCGGTTCTCCAAGACGTCCCATTGGAATCTGACCCATAAGTGCCTCTTTCTGAGCCTCTGAGAGAACATCGGTCATATCTGTCTTGATAAAGCCCGGAGCGATGCAGTTAACACAGATACCCCTTCCTCCAATTTCCTTGGCAAGTGACTTGGTGAACCCAATCATACCTGCTTTTGAAGCAGCATAGTTAGTTTGTCCAGCATTTCCGATCAATCCTACAACAGAGGTGATATTGATAATTTTTCCATGACGCACTTTCATCATTGAGCGAACAACACAGCGACATGCATTATAAACAGACGTCAAATTTGTATTAATAACTTGATCCCAATCTTCTTGCTTCATCTTCATTAGAAGCCCATCTTTAGTCACACCAGCATTATTAACAAGCACATCAACATGCTCAAAATCTGTGTAAACTTGTTTAATTGCTTCTTCCACTTCATTTCCAACAGAGATATCCAAGGAGTAAAATTTTACCCTCTGCCCCGCATCTAGTAACTCTTCTATCTCTTTAATAGCAAGGGCTCCACGCTCAAAATTGCGTCCAAAAATAGCAAGAGAGGCGCCTTGCTGAGCGAAGAGCTTTGCAATGGCTAACCCAATGCCTCTTGTTCCACCTGTTATAATAACATTTTGCCCGGCTAACAATTTATTCATGATTTTAAAGCCTCTCTTAAAAGTCCTAGATCAGAAACTTGGCCTATAGATACCGTTGGCGCCGTTACTCCGATTTTTTTATTTAAGCCTGCTAAAACCTTCCCGTGACCTATCTCAACAAAGAGATCCACCTTTTCCATTTTTTTAATCCCATCCGACCAACGAACAGGAGAAGTCACTTGGTTGATGAGGTGATCTAGAATTAGCTCAAGGTCATAGACAAAATCCCCTACAACATTCATAACAAGCCCAACCGAACTTCTCTTAAGAGGGACAAGGCTTAATTGCTCTTCCAAACAATCTTGTGCTTCTTGCATCAGCTCACTATGAAAGGCTCCATGTACTGGTAATTTGATTGCTCTTTTAGCACCTTTCTCTAAAACAAGAGCCATTCCTCGCTCAACTCCCTCAAATGTTCCAGAAATCACGGTTTGATCTGGACAGTTAAAATTTGCAGCCCAAACATCACGCTCCCCTTCTAATGCCTTTTCCACCTGCTCACCATCCAAACCCAAAATCGCTGCCATAGCTCCTGGACGCTTCTCACACTCTCTGTTCATTGCTTCAGAGCGAAGCTTAACAAGAGGTAAACAGTCTAAAAAACTAATACGTCCGGTGGCTGTCAGGGCACTATACTCGCCCAAACTATGACCAGCACAAGCGAAAGGTCTTAGATCTGGAAATTCTTCTTGAATCACCTTTAAAATTACCATGCTATTGGTATAGATTGCCGTCTGTGAATTGCGCGTCTGCAAAAGAGCCTCCTGCGGCCCTTCAAACATAATTGAGGAAATAGAGTATCCAAGTAATGCATCTGCTTGCTTAAAAATTTCACGCGCTAAGGGATACGCTTCAT
>CAMAUB010000081.1 GCA_945861315.1 Chlamydia trachomatis | reverse complement strand
GTCCGATTATATAGAGTAACAAAAGCCCCTCGCCTCTTTGCTTCATAGGCAATTGCTTTGGCCGAGCCTCCAGCCCCTATAATTGCAACTTTTTTTCCTTCGATCAAAATTTTGCGCTCAATCGCATCGATAGCGCCCATTCCATCTGTATTTGTTCCAACAAGTGTCTCATCAATTAAGACAGTGTTGATTGCATCTATAGGTGTTTCGATTCGATCAAGATAGGGAATGATCGCTTCTTTATGGGGCATGGTAACAGACAAGCCACGAAATCCAATCTCTTTAATGAGGGGAAGGGCCGCTTTTAGTTGTTCTATGCAAACACGCATTTTTACATAGACAGCATCAATGCCAAATGTCTCAAATACTTGGTTGTGAGTGCGATGGCTCACACTTGTTGTGACAGGATCTCCAATCAGACCAAAAAGTGAACTCTTAGTAGAGAGCTGATGAAAGTGATAAATGCCCTTAAGCTCTTGAAGAGAGAGTTGCCCTTCAGCAGTTCGCTGAGAAGAGCAAAGAGGAGCATAGGTCCAAGCAGAGCCCATAATAGGCGCAATAATACGAGAGAGCTGCCCTTCAACTCCCATGGCAACCCCAATCACTTGAGTCTTTTTTACAAACGCAAGCAGACGAAGCGTATCAATAATGCAGTGTGCATAGGTCGCAATCTTATAATAGTGAGCAGGTAATTTTTGCATCTGCTGGTAGATCGCATTGAGGTCACCTGGAGTTTTCTCAAAGTCATGGAAAGAGCAAATGCGCTTAATTGAGGAAGGGATTGATGCAAATTGATGTGCAGATGCTGTATGAGGAAGGTCTATATAGTCAGGCTTAAGAGCTAAGAGCTCATCTGTTACCTCGCGGCAGGTGAAGATAACTGGGAGACGACACAGTTTGCGCAAAGAGGCAAGCCCACGCAGATTTGGAAAAAGATCGAGGCGAAATTCAATAAGATCAGCTTGATCATTTGCATCCATAAGAGCAAGATAAGAGCTCTCTTTGAGAATCGCGCAGAGCATCGTTCCATCCTTGTTTAAATAGTGTGCTGTCAATTCCCTTCAACACCGGTTTTCCAATATCTGAAAGAGCCACAAAAAGCCCATTTTTCTTATCCCTTAAAATAAGCTCGTAAGACAAATATTTGGGAAAGGTTAGTTCAAATGGAATCGCTTTGACCAATGTTATGATCTTTTCATATACTTCTTGATTAAGAAGACCAAGACGCAAAGACATAGCTGCTTCTACAATCATTCCCATAGCAACTGCCTCCCCATGAGGCAATAGATACTTTGATTGCACTTCAAGTGCATGTGCAACTGTATGTCCAAAATTAAGAACAAAACGCAAGCCATTTTCTTCAAAAGGATCTTGCTCAACAATTGCGCATTTGATCGAAACACTTTTTTTGATCATTTTCTCCACAACACTAAGGTCGCGTTGTAAGATCAAGGGAAGGTTTTCTTTGAGAAAGTAAAAGAATTCTTGATCAGCAATTAAAGCGTGTTTTATCGTCTCAGACAATCCTTGAATCCAGATATCTTGAGGGAGGGTTTGTAAAAAATTGAGATCAATATAGACATGGCGTGGGTGGTAATAGGTCCCAATCCAATTTTTTCCTTCCTTTAGATTTACCCCATTTTTTCCACCAATCGCTGCATCTGTCATTGCTAAAAGTGTTGTTGGGAATAAGATTAAAGCAACGCCCCTCATAAACGTTGAAGCTACAAAACCAACAAGATCAAGTAGTGTACCCCCCCCAATTGCAATAAGAACCACATCTCGATTGACCCCCCTCTCATACAAGATTTCTTCAATCCATTCCTTCATGGCACGATTCTTGATAGCCTCGTGAGAGGGAACTAGAATAGGGTCCTTTAGAATTGGTAGTAGGGGCGATAGAGTCTCCGTTGTAATAATACATTGACGACCAATCTCTTGAGATAATTTTAGTCCTTGTGGTATGAGATTAGTTCCAATAGTAAATGGAACCTCAATGGTGCGAGAGGTAACTGATAAAACCAAAGACATATAAAAAGATTTTAAGCTTGATTGAAATTGATAGCAAACACTTCATAGAGTAAAATGATTTTATGGCAGAATTCGGAAAGATAGACCTTGATGTTCACAAGTCATACGCTCATCGGCAAGATGACTTTGAAAAGTGGAGCAAAGATCTTAAGATGCAACCTTCGCAGACTCGCTACATTGCGGGTCAAACAAGGATTCTTGATCTTGCTCCAAAATATCCCGAATTAACCAGGCTCCTGCAAACACACCAACGAGTCTGCTGGAGCGCAGTCAAAGCTCCCGACAATTTTTATGCTCAACGCTCTGGTTCCTATAGACTAGCTCCCAGTCTTGGCTCATCCGAAAAACTTGATGCAGATATTGCAAAAATCGAAGAAGTTGGGCAAAGCTTGACCCAACAAGGGTTGGGAGTTCAAAAGATACAACCTGCAAATAACGATACGTTCGACCTTGAAGATCTTAATCTTCCTCCCTCTTCTCAAACACTTTCAGCTCCACAAACACTGGTTAATGTTGTTAGAGCTGTGCGTGATATGAATGACCTGATCGACTATGCACGCGGGCGTATAGGACAATTTTTACAAGGATAATGATGGCAGAAGACGATAGTAACTGGAGTGACATCCTAGGTTGGGGTGAAGAAGAGAGACAAGAGTTGCGTTATGCAGGTTACTCTTTCTACCGTGAAGGAAGATATGAGCAGGCACATACATTTTTTTCAGCTCTTGTTGTTCTTGATTCAAAAAGCCTTTACGACCAGCAAACACTAGGAGCCATCCATCTCCAACTTGGAAACAATGAGAAAGCACTTGATTTTCTCAATGAAGCACTTAAGATTGATCCAACTGATGAAACAACCCTACTCAACAAAACCAAAGCTCTTCTAATGATAGGCAAGAAAAATGATGCTTTAGCCATTGCCAATCGTCTTCAACGTAGTGCCGACCCTTATCTTTCAAACGACGCCCAAGCACTTCTTCTTGCTTACTCCTAATAATCCTAGAAACGGCGATTGGAGACGGCAAATTGATACAATCTTTTGATGCAGAATCGCATAGGGCAGGGGACCCCTTCACCATTTGGGAATGTGTGTCCCCTGCCCTATGCGATTCTGCATCAAAATCTTGCACCACTTTGCCATCTCGAATCGCCGTTTCTAGGATAATGAGGAGCATGCCCAAGATTTTCTGATGCGAAGAGTCGACCTCAAAACTCAGGTTAATAGATCTCTTTTATAGTCGATTAAATCCGGAATGATAATTTTGAAAAAAGTTCTTTTCTTGCCGACAAGACTTATCTCGTAATACATCTCCCTATCACTCGAGCTTTGAGTTTATAGTGCTGAAGAAAAATTGAGAATCAAAGGTCGTATTCTAACTCCAAAAGATCATATTCTAGCTCATCTTTCTCATAATCTTGAATGTTCATAAGCTGTTCGTAACTAATTTGTTGGCTATGGGCTATTTTGTTGGCAACATTCATTTTCAATATGTTATGTGTTGATAACTTTTTTTTGTTCACAACTCATTGACCGATAAATCTGTTAGTAACCTAGAAAAAAAATAGTTTAGAAAGTCGTTGCAAGGTTTCAAACCGCGTGCTAAATTCTGCCTCTTATCAACAACCGAAACCCTAACGAATAATGACTATGCTGACTTGCGACACTCGTGATACATGGCAACAGTTTCTCGAATATGTGAAGAAACGTTGCTCATTAACTGCATTTGAAAATTGGCTTGCTCCAATTAAAGTGCTCGACTCTTCTACAAATGAAGAGATCTGTTTGGAAGTGCCCAACATCTTTGTGAAGGCATATTTACTCGATAACTATAAAAAAGATCTCTGCTCATTTTTGCCCGTTACAGAAGATGGGGAGCCTGCGATTTGTTTTGAAATTGGTGAGTCAAGTGATAAGAAAGCATTTGTTCCAAAGCCTCGTCAAGATGTTGCACCTTCAAGACAAGAAGAGTATCAACTCAAACTGAATCAATTTTATCATTTTAATAACTTTATTGAGGGGGCATCAAATCAGTTTGTAAAATCTGCTGCGATGGGAATTGCAGCACGGCCAAGTCGCTCCTACAACCCTCTTTTCATCCATGGAGGTGTTGGTCTTGGAAAAACTCACTTGCTTCACGCAATTGGACACCATGTGAAAGAGCACCACAAGAAGTTACGTATTCAATGTATCACAACAGAAGCCTTCATTAATGATCTGGTTGATAGCTTACGTAATAAGTCTGTTGATCGAATGAAACGCTTTTACCGTTCACTTGATGTCTTGCTTGTGGATGATATCCAGTTTCTTCAAAACCGCCTCAACTTTGAAGAGGAATTTTGCAATACATTTGAAAGCTTGATCAACCAAAGTAAGCAAATTGTAATTACGTCTGATAAACCGCCTGGAGGTTTAAAACTCTCTGAGCGCATTGTTGCTCGCATGGAGTGGGGTTTAGTTGCGCATGTTGGTGTGCCTGATCTTGAAACACGTGTAGCAATATTACAACATAAAGCTGAACAAAAGGGCCTTAAAATCCCAAATCAAGTTGCTTTTTTTATTGCGGAAAATATCTTTAGCAACGTGAGACAGCTAGAGGGCGCCATCAACAGATTGACAGCTCATTGTCGCCTTTTGAATCAAAGTGTCACAGAAGAGCTTGTTGAACAAACGCTTTCCGAACTTTTTCAGTTAGCGCCGAAGCAAAAAGTTTCTGTCGAAAATATTTTGAAGAGTGTTGCTACTGTTTTTAGTGTCCGTGTAAGTGATCTAAAAGGCACATCACGTACTAAAGAGATTGCTATTGCACGTCAAGTTGCAATGTATTTGGCCAAAGAACTCATCAATGAATCTTTGATGATGATTGGCGCTTCTTTCGGTAAGACGCACTCAACAATCTTACACGCCTGCAAGACCATTGAAAATAAAATCAAGAAAGAAGAAGCTCTGAGACGTCAGATCGCGCTATGCAGACGCAATATCGACAAATAACTGAGTTTACTAAAGGATACTATCATGTTTCGACGCCCGGGAAAAAATCCGCTGGAAGATTATAAGGAAGAGGCCTCTACTCATTATACAAAGTATGAGCCACAAGATATTCCACCACGCATCTTTGATACACCACGTCAATCAACAGCTTCTATTATGTCTAACGATGACAAAACATCAACACTCCCTCATCATTTTCAAGGAATGGTGAAAGAGGAAGATCCAGAAACAACACTTGGAGAAGGGGTTACATTTCGAGGAGAGCTTAGTTTTGAACGTCTACTTCGTATTGACGGAACCTTTGAAGGAAAACTTCTATCTCAAGGAAAAGTGATCATTGGACCGACAGGAAAAGTGAAAGCTGATCTCAACTTACGTGAAGCGATCATAGAGGGTGAAGTTGAGGGAAATATTACTGTCCAAGAGAAGCTTGAATTGCGCGGCGATGCGTCTGTAAAAGGAGACATCAAAGCAAAATCTCTTTGCGTGGATGATGGCGTTGAAATTATTGGTGTAGTACAAGTTACTTCTAAAGGAAACACAACTTACTAATCGTCAAGGCGTAAATCCGATTCGCTTCTTTTAGAACCTCTGCCGCAACTCTTAGTGTTGTCCCTGTTCCTAATAGATCATCGACAAGCAGTATGTTTTTGCCTGCCACACTTGTTTTGAGCTGAAATTTTCCTTGTTCTAGTTGATAACGCTCTTTCCAAGGAATACGCATCTGTGGCAGGCAACGTCTCGCTTCTTTAAGAATTGGATAATAAGGTACTCCAATTGAGCGAGAAAAGACTTTTATAAACTCATTATTTCCCCTGCTTGGTATGGGGATGATACAATCAGGGATCTCCCACTTTAAACGAAAAAATTGCACACTTAAAAGAGAGCTAGCTATTTTTGTTTGCATCCCTTTCCTGACAAAATTAAGATGCGATTTGACAGCTCCAATATGATTACAAACAGCGCCCATCTTTATCCTAAATCTCTTATAATTAATACATTCATTGCAAATACCTCTATTTTCACAAAAGCAGTAAGGGCAATGTTGCTCTGGATCTAGCAAGGTGAAATCCGATTGACATACACTACAGAAATTGTTCTTTTTAAGTATGTTGTGATAACAGTGGCAGCAGGTTTGTGGATAAAGAAGAAACATAGTAATAATTTTAAAAATTTGATACTATTTTAATATATACTCATCCAAGCTCAAAATGAGAATTTGGGCCGCGTCAAAGCCTCGGGCTTGAACGATCGTAAACAACCCCATATTTCTAATATTGGGTCGTTTACGATCGTTCAATCGCGAGAGCTTTCACGCTGGCCGAAATTCTCATTTT
>CAMAUB010000080.1 GCA_945861315.1 Chlamydia trachomatis | reverse complement strand
TCAAGCCCGAGGCTTTGACGCGGCCCAAATTCTCATTTTGAGCTTGGATGAGTATATTAGATTCTGGGGAAGAGGTAGAAGAATCTTTCACCCTAGATCAACCGTCAGGATTTGAACCTGGTGCTTACTATCGAATCACGATAACCAACGAACATGATGAGTTATCAGCCAAATGTGATAACATAGTGGTCGAACCAGCTTCTTCAGCACAGAGTGCTCCCTTGCATTATGAGCAGTTTCATAAAGAATTAGAAGCTTGGGTAGATTCAGAGGGTGCAGGTGCACGTGTAAGAGAGACAGCTGAGTTGATTGAAAAAGCATTTCGATCGGAATCGACAACTCTACACCTTCCTTTTCAAAGATTAAGAACTCTTCCCACTGTAATTGGCGAGCTTCGGCACCTTAGAGAGTTTTCTGTGCATTCGCACGAACTAACAACGCTCCCTCCTCAAATTGGCCAGCTCGAGATGCTTGAAAAGCTTAACTTCTCTTCGTGTCGACTGACAGACCTCCCTGCTGAACTTGTCCAGCTCAAGTGGCTTAAAGAGCTTGACTTGTCTCAGAATCAACTGGAAGTCCTCCCACCTGTAATTGGTCAGCTCAAGCGGCTTAAAGAGCTTAGATTGTCTTTTAATCGACTAAGAACCCTCCCTCCCCAAATTAGCAAGCTCCTAATGCTTGAAAGGCTTGAATTGGAGCGGAATCAACTGACAGAGCTTCCTCCTGAAATTGGCGAGCTCATGAGCCTACAAAGGCTTGACTTGTCTGGGAATCAGCTAAAGATCCTCCCTGCTCAAATTCGCGGGCTCTATCGTCTTAAAACGCTTATCTTGAGTTTCAATACACTGATAGACCTCCCCGATGGAATGAGTGGACCGGGCGAGCTTCCGTGCCTTCAAGAACTTCAACTTAGTGGAAACCGGAAACTTTCTGAGCTTCCTGTTGATTTTAGCATGTCATTAGATATCACCGAGATAGATATTTCCGAAACACTCATCTCTCCTGACAAGTGCGATCTAATCTTAGCAATGATTAGAAAACGAAGAGATGCTGAGGCTCTTAGAACAGATGCCTCCAAAGCTTAATTAGCTTGTAAACTGGCAGCCTGAATCAATCAGGTCATCGACATATCTGATGTCATATTGAGACTTTAGGAAGTCAGGATTGTTCAACATGAATTGGTGGAATGCAATGGTTGAATGTACACCACCAATATGGAATTCTTTAAGCGCACGCTTACCAATCGCAATCGCCTCTGCACGATCTTTCCCTTTCACAATTAGCTTTGCAATCATTGAATCATAGTAAGGAGGGATTTTGTAGCCCGAATAGCAAGAGCTATCAATGCGTACATGTGGGCCACCTGGTGGGAGGTAGTATTCAAGTGTCCCGGGTGAGGGGCTGAAGTTATTGGCTGGGTTTTCAGCATTGACACGGAATTGGATGACATGTCCATCAAATGTAATGTCTTTTTGCTTGTAAGGAATTTTTTCTCCACGAGCAATCCTCAGCTGTTGCTGTACTAGATCGATTCCAGTGAGCTCTTCAGTGATGGTGTGTTCCACTTGGATACGTGTATTCATCTCCATGAAGTAGAAGTTTTTTTCTTTATCAAGCAAAAATTCAACGGTACCCGCAGAGAAGTATTTGGCTGCTTTAGCAATATTGACAGCTGCCTGTCCCATCTTCTTTCTCAAATCTGGAGAGAGAATTGGACTTGGCGCCTCTTCAATCAGTTTTTGGCGTCGTCTTTGCAAGGTGCAGTCACGCTCTCCAAGATGAATGCAGTTTCCAGATTTATCACCGAGGATTTGAACTTCAATGTGGCGAGGTCGCTCAATCATTTTCTCAAGGTAAACCTCGGGATTGTTGAAACTCACCTCAGCTTCAGCACGTGCCGCTGAGAACATACGCTTAAATTCTTCTGCATTATTGGCAATACGAATTCCCTTTCCACCACCTCCAGCGACAGCTTTGATGAAAATAGGGAAGCCGATCTTCTTAGATACTTTCAATGCCTCTTCAATTGTTGAGACAATGCCATCTGAACCTGGAATAACAGGGCACTTGACTTGTTTTGCTAAAGATTTAGCTTTGGCTTTATCCCCAAGAAGAGAAATGGCTTTAGGTGAGGGTCCGATAAAGTTGAGACCACAGCTTTCGCAGATGGAAGCAAAGTTAGCATTCTCACTGAGAAATCCATAGCCAGGATGGATTGCATCAGCTCCAGTAATCTCACAAGCTGATAAAATGTTTGGGATTTTGAGGTAAGAGTGAGCCGACTGCGCTTTTCCAATGCAGACAGCTTCATCAGCAAAAAGAACATGGAGCGCTTCAGCATCAGCTTCAGAGTAGACAGCTACAGTTTGGATATCAAGATCGTGGCACGCTCGAATCACTCGAACTGCAATCTCTCCTCGGTTTGCTATGAGAACTTTTTTCATGATAGTTTAAAGAGTTTAGTTCCGTATTCAACTGGGTCACCATTTTTGATGAGGACCTCAGTCACTTTTCCTATCATGTTAGATTTCACTTCATTCATCACTTTCATCGCCTCAATGATACAGACAATGCTATCTAGGCCCACCTGATCGCCCACCTTTACAAGTGAAGGATCATCGGGAGAAGAGGCTAAATAAAATGTTCCCACTATGGGAGAGGTAATATAGGAAATGGATTCCTCTTTTGGTGCAATCACTGGTTGAGAAACAGCATGCGGTTGAGGAGCTGCTATAGCTGCTGCCACTTGAGGGAGAGTACTTGCACCAACACCTTCTTTTTCAAGGATCACTTCAAAGTCTTTTTTTTTAATAGCGATCTTGATTAGGTTGTGCTGCTCCATAATTTTGATAATTTCTTCTAAGTCTTTTAAATCCATGCTATACCCGTTGAATATATTCACTTGTGCGCGTGTCTACTTTGATCACATCACCCGCTTCGATAAAGGGAGGAACTTCGACTGTTGCGCCAGTTTCTAGCACTGCAGGTTTGGTTGTACCAGCGGCAGCGGCGCTGTCTATCACTTGGTCTGATTTAGAGACCATCAACTCTAAAAACTGAGGAAGGTCAACTGAAAAAACAGTCTCTCCATAAAATGTTGCCGCTACCTCAACTCCCTCTTTCAAGAAGTTTGCCATTGTTCCAATCACATCAGCTGGCACAAGCACTTGATCGAGACTTCCAATATCCAAAAAGAGATAATTTTTCCCCTCCAAATAGAGATACTCAAGTTTACGCTCTTCAAGAGAAACTTCATTCACCTCTTGACCAACTTTGAAGTTTTTCTCAATAATTTTGTCAGAAGACAAATCACAGAGCTTTGTTTTGATAAAGGGTTCTCCCTTTGCCAAAGTTACCTTTACACTCGACTCAACCCGATAAAGCTTTTTATCGATTGAAAGTGTCATTCCAGGTACAATTTGATTACTTATTACCATCTTCTAATCTCCACATGCTCGTAATTTTTCTATGCCTACTTCCATTGTTGGATCTCCGCGGAAGAGATAAGTTCCTGCTACGAGCACATTAGCCCCCGCATCGACACATTCTTGTGCCGTTGTTGCATCAACTCCCCCATCAACTTGGATTGGGAAAAGATGCCCATTAGGTCTAATCTTAAGCTTTTCAACTGCATCTCTGATAAAGCGTACTTTATCAAGCACCTCGTAATGAAATGATTGCCCTCCAAAACCAGGAGGTACTGTCATCAATAAGATAAGATCACATTTATCTAAATATTTAATTGCAAAATCAGCGGAAGTCTCAGGTCTAAAGGCTAACCCTGCTTGCACATTGCACTTGTGGATATAATCAATCGCCTCTTCAACCTGCTCTGTTGCTTCAAAATGAAAGGTAATGCGGTCAGCCCCCATTTCAACAAGTCTTTCAACAAAGTCAAAAGGGTTGTAGATCATGATATGAACGTCTAAAAAAAGATTTGTCGCTGTATTGATTGCACCAAGTGCACGAGGCCCGAGCGTTAAATTTGGGACAAAATGGCCATCCATAATGTCAACATGAATATAGTCGGCTCCAGCCACCTCACATCGCTTCGCTTCTTCAGCTAACTTGCCAAAATCACTGGCAAAAATAGAGGGAGCAATAATAATCTCTTCACGCTTCATAAAGGTAAATTTATACACCGATTGGCTTATACTGGTCAAGAACTGCTTTGATTTGATATAATCTCTCTGATGGAAAATAAAAAAGAATTTTTTACCACTCGCCTCGGTTTCATTATTTCCCTTGTTAGTATTGCCATTGGAGCGGGAAATATTTGGAGATTCTCCCGTATTGTTGCCCAAAATGGAGGGGGCTCCTTTCTTATTCCCTGGGTGATTTTCCTCTTTATTTGGTCTGTTCCTTTAATTATTACTGAACTTGCCATGGGAAAATTGACTCGCAAAGCTCCAATTGGTGCCATTGCTCAAACTGCTGGCCCACGCTTCGCATGGATGGGAGCCTTTATTGTCCTTGTCACCTCTGGAATCCTTTTTTACTATTCCATTGTTGTTGGGTGGGGCTTTCGCTATTTTTTCTTCAGTCTTTCAGGAAAACTAGTTAATACTGAAAATTTTACTGAACTATGGCAAAATTACTCCCAGAGTATACAACCCTTTCTTTGCCACTGTATTGTGATTACTGTTGGCGCTTTTGTCGTCTATAGGGGGGTCACTAAAGGGATTGAGAAGGTAACAAAAGTATTGATTCCCATTCTTTTTCTACTGATCCTAATCATTGCGGTGCGCGCCATCACTCTTCCAGGAGCTGGCGCTGGACTCACCTATCTTTTTACTCCTCACTGGCACGACCTTTTACACTATAAGATTTGGATTGAAGCGTTAACGCAAAATGCTTGGGATACAGGGGCTGGTTGGGGTCTTCTTCTTGTCTACGCCAACTATGCTCGCAAAGAGGATAGTATCGTTAGAAATGGCTTCTTGACAAGTATCGCAAACAACTCTGTTTCCCTCTTAATGGCTGTCATTATCTTTGGAACAGCCTTTGCCTTTGACAACAATATTGGAGCTTTAGTCACGGGCGAAGGAAGCTCTAATACCGGCCTTACCTTTATCTACCTTCCAACACTCTTTACCTCATTACCTGGCGGCCTAATCTTACAATCTCTATTCGCCTCAATCTTCTTTCTCTCTTTTGGTCTTGGCTCTCTTTGCTCCATGTTTTCTATGGTACAAGTAGCATCTAAATCATTAAGTGAACTAGGTCTACCTCGTAAAAAAGCAATTTTCATGACCGCTATACTCTCTTTGGCGCTTGGAGCACCATCAGCTCTTAGTATGGCAATTTTTGAAAATCAAGATTGGGTGTGGAGCCTCGGCCTTATCGCTAATGGTCTTTTCATCGCCTTTGCGGTCATTCGCTACGGAGTTGATCGCTTCCGCATTGATGTGGTCAATAGCTCAGAGAATGATCAAAAAGTTGGTCGCCTCTATAATGTTATGATTCGCTACATCATTCCAGCTCAAGCAATTATCTTACTTTCTTGGTATATCTACCAAAGTATTACCACTTTCCAAGATGGGTATTGGTGGAACCCATTCCACGTCTATAGTATCGGATCGCTCATCTTCCAATGGGGAATTGGAATTAGTTTTTTTGTCCTCTGCAACAAATGGATTGTCAAAAAAACACTTTATGATACTATCGAAGCATGATGGCAAGCCTCTTTTTTGTACTGACAATCGCACTTTTCTTTATTTACACAGGGATGCGTAAGACAGGAATAACGATCCTTATTATTGGATTGTTCCTTTGCATATTCATGTTTTCCTACCATATGACAGACCCCCTAAAGGTAAACTTATAATGGAGCGAACTCTCAATGCACTAGAAGCTTTTATCTTAGGAGTTATCGTTGCTGGCGCGCTCTCAATTCAGTTTTTCATGCACGAAAAACCTTGCCCTCTTTGCCTTTTACAACGTTTAGCTATGATTTGCATCGGAGCATCTGTCCTACTCAATACGAAGTATGGCCCTGAGAAAAAACACTACGGCTTAGCACTTTTATCAGCAATTTTTGGTGGATTCATAGCCCTTCGACAAATTGCACTTCATGCATGCCCGGGCTTCCCAAAATTTGGTGTACCTTTTTGGGGTTTAAGCCTCTACACCTGGTCCTTTATCATCTTTGCATCAACTGTTGCTTTCAACGGTCTTCTTCTTTTTTTCTTCAAAAGGAAGAAATTGGTCACACCCATGAATTGGTTTGGTCATCTTGTATTTTGGCTATTGATCGTTGTAAGCCTAATCAACATCGCTGGAACCATCGCTGAATGTGGCTTTGGCCCTTGTGCATAACACTTATAGAGGCGATTGCAAAATTCCGGCGTTTTCTTGTTCATAACTTGAG
>CAMAUB010000079.1 GCA_945861315.1 Chlamydia trachomatis | reverse complement strand
TTTCGTTTGCCTGACACGTCTTTCAAGTTCAAGTTTTAAGTCAGGAGAAATATTCATCACGATTTTTTTGAAAAATTAGGCCCCTATCCTAACCATTTTCTACGCTTCTTCTCAAGATTTTTTTATATTCAACTCAGAGCAGTATATATTGGGACTATTTAGAAGCGAAAAAAGTGAGTAAGAAATATGATGTTTTCAAGGAAGAACTCATTGTTAGAGTTGCCTGGACTAGACTGTTTCAGTTTTTAGAGGACCATCCTCAATTTATGGAAAAAGCTGTGGGGTTAGAAAAGCAGTTGCCCTTAGACAGAGAACTCTTCTCATTAAATTAACCCCGTTGTATGCTGATTTCAGATGGATAAACTATTTGGAACGGATGGAATTCGTGGGCGAGCAAATGAGTTTCCGACCACACCGGAAATTGCTCTTGCCCTCGGAAAGGCCCTTGGCAGTATATTGCGCCAAAACAATGGAAGACACCGTGTTGTTGTTGGCAAAGATACAAGGCGCTCCTGCTACTTTTTTGAAAATGCGATCATTGCCGGTCTTTGCTCGATGGGTATTGATACGTTGATGGTTGGGCCACTGCCCACTCCAGGTGTCGCTTTCATCACAAAAGCGTACCGTGCTGCTGCCGGTATTATGATTTCAGCTTCGCATAATCCATTCTATGACAACGGGATCAAAATTTTTAATTCAGAAGGTTTCAAGTTCTCTGATGAGCAAGAAAATCAGATAGAGCAGATCATCGCAACAGGAAATTTTCTTAAAGCGCCACTTGATGCAGAGATTGGAAAGAATAAGAGAATTGATGATATTGATGGGCGCTACATTGAGCATTTGAAAAACACTTTTTCCATCGGCGGTTCACTCAAAGGAGTAAAGATCTTTCTAGATTGTGCAAATGGTGCAGCTCATCGAGTAGCTCCTTTAGCTTTTTGGGAGCTTGGAGCTGAGGTGATTGTAACCGCCAATCAACCAGATGGTTTGAATATTAATGAGAAATGTGGAGCTTTGTATCCTCAAGGAATCATGCGCGGTGTGCTTGAAAATAGAGCCGATGTTGGAATTGCATTAGATGGTGATGGGGATCGCATCATGATGGTTGATGAGAAAGGTATGCTAGTTGATGGTGATATGATTTTAGCCATTTGTGCTAAAGAGATGAAGGAGCATCAGCAGCTGATTAACAACCGGGTAGTTGGTACAGTCATGACCAATTTTGGAGTCGTCAGATTTTTGCAGTCTATAGGAGTTGAAGTATTGCTTTCAAGTGTAGGAGATCGCTATGTGCTTCAAGAGATGCTTGAGCATGAAGCTTACTTGGGTGGAGAACAAAGCGGCCATCTTATTTTCCTCAACCATACGACAACTGGGGATGGCATTTTATCGGCTCTTCAAATCTTAGCGATTATGAAACAATCGGGCAAAAAACTTTCAGAGCTAGCTTCTGTTGTGCAAAAATATCCCCAAGTGTTAGTCAATATTTCAGTCAGAGAGAAGCCCCCACTTGAGCAGCTCAAAAGTGTGCAAGCTATCATGGGTGATATTAAAAAAGAGCTAGGTAATGATGGCCGTTTACTTGTGCGCTACTCTGGCACAGAGAATCTTTGCCGTGTGATGGTTGAAGGACAAAATGAGAAGAAAATTCACGAGATGGCAAATGTCATTGCGATGGCTATTACAAATGAGATTGGAGAATGCTCCTCCAAGCTCAAAATGAGAATTTCGGCCGACGTGAAAGCTCTCGCGATCGATCAATTTTAGGAACAGTATATGTGCGGAATCTCAGGTTACATAGGAAAACAAGAGGCGATTCCAATTGTTTTAGAGGGAATTCATAAACTCGAATATCGAGGCTATGATTCGGCAGGCATTGCAGCATTGATTGAAGGAAAATTGAGTATTAAAAAAGAGGTGGGAAAAGTTTCCAACCTTGATCACGCTTTTGAAAATGAGCACTGTCACATAGCGATTGCACACACACGCTGGGCAACTCATGGCAAACCTTCTAAAGAAAATGCTCACCCCCATTTTGATCAGACAAATAAATGTGCAGTTGTTCACAACGGTATCATTGAAAATCACGATAAAATTCGCGCTCAACTTGAGAAAACAGGGGTCAAGTTTCACTCTGAAACTGACACAGAGGTGATCCCTCAACTTATAGCTTCCCTCTATGAGGGGGATCTTTTAGAGGCAGTGAAAAGAGCTGTTCCAAAATTGAAAGGAACCTTTGCTATTGTCGTGATCCATGAAGATCATCCAGGTCAACTTGTTTGTGTTGCAAAAGAGAGTTCCTTGGCTATTGGTTTAGGTGATGGAGAGATGTTCATTGGGTCAGATGCTCAAGCCTTTTTAAAATATACGCGTGATGTGATCTACCTCCACTCCTCTGAGATTGCACTTGTAACAACGGAAGGAATTACAGCTTTTAATGCACGCCAAGTTCCTATCAAAAAAGAGTGCTGTGAAGTAGGCAGTGAAATTGAAGATGCAACAAAAGGAAATTTTGCTCACTACACCCTTAAGGAGATCTTTGAGCAACCTCAAACCATTCAAAATGCCTTGCTCTCTCGCTACTCTGAAAAGCAGGGAACCGCCATCTTAGATGAGTTGAATCTTGATGAGAAAAGAGTGCAGCGAATTATTATCCTGGCATGTGGCACTTCCTATCATGCAGGATTGGTTGCCAGCTACCTTTTTGAGGACTTAGCTCGTATTCCAGTTGAGATTCACGTCTCCTCTGAATATCGCTACCGCAATCCCGTTGTCATGGATAATACACTAGTCATAGCCATTAGTCAGTCGGGAGAGACAGCCGACACTCTAGCTGCCATGGGCGAACTTAAGGAGAAAGGTGCTAAAATAATCGGCATTTGCAACGTACAAAATTCTACCATCGCTCGTATGGTTGATACGTGTCTATTTTTACGAGCGGGACCAGAAATTGGTGTCTGCTCCACTAAAGCATTCACAAGTCAGCTGATTGTCCTAGCTCTTATAGCGCTTAAATTGGGACGGCGCCGCCAACTCTCTTCTACTAATGGGCAACACTTTATCTCCTATCTTATGAAACTTCCTGAGCAGGCAAAAAAAGTGCTTGAGCAGCGTGAGATAATTAAAAAAATTGCCAAGGCATATGCAAAATATGACAACTTCTTCTTTCTTGGAAGACGTTACATGTTTCCAACAGCCCTAGAAGGGGCACTGAAGCTCAAAGAGATTGGCTATATCAATGCCAATGGGTATGCCGCCGGTGAGATGAAGCATGGACCAATTGCTCTCATCAATGAGGATTGTCCAACAGTTGCCTGCCTTGCCGATCATCACACCTTTGATAAGATGAACAGCAACCTACGTGAGGTAAAAGCGCGTGAGGGAAAAATCATTGGTATTGTGCCGCAAAGTTGGGATGCTTCTTTATGCGATGAGGTGATCACTGTCCCAGAAACTCTTGATGAACTCGCTCCTATCTTGACAACCATTGCCACACAACTGCTTGCTTATGAAATAGCACTAGAGCGCGGCTGTGAAATTGATCAACCCCGCAACCTTGCCAAATCGGTTACTGTTGAGTGAAATGCGTAATAACCTCTATTTGGCTTAATTGATGACACGCCCTAGTTTAATTAAATTATCGACTATAACTAACTCACTCACCTTACGCATTTTTTCCTCTTCACAGAGTGGCTGCGGAGGCCAACCTGCTTCAGAGTGTTCCTCGACCAACTTTATAAAGTTGCTCTTCGTCTCACTCTTCGCATTTTGACCCCCTCGCTCACTCTGTGAAGGGAAAAAATGCGTAAGGTGAGTAACTAACTCCATGGATTTATTTTTAATTTGTATGATTTTGCAAAAAAAAGAATTTCAATCAAGTAAATAAAAGAGAACATCTTAAGAAATTATAATTTCTTTAGATCAAGCGGCGTTCTTTATTTTCTTGGGCCATCTTCAGACGATTTTGGCGGCGGATGTCTGCCTCCTCAAACCGTCTTTTTTCAAGCTTGCTCTCGGCAATCACTTTAGGAACAAGAGTTGGGCGTCCTTTATCATTGAGTGCAACAAAAGTGAAGTAGGCTGACACAACATGACGACTCTCTTTTGTCTTGTAGTTTTCAGCAAGAACTTTGATCCCAATTTCCATTGAAGCGTGCCAACTGCGGTTGATGGCAGCTTTGAAAACAAGGATTTCACCCAAGTGAGCTGGAGATAAAAAATGAAGTGCATCGACAGAGGCGGTAACACAAACTTGCTCTGAGTGTTTCTCGGCGACAACAAGTGTGATGCGATCGAGCATGCCCATGACAAGGCCACCAAACACTGTATTGTTCGTATTTAGATCGTTAGGAAAGATCTTATATGTATGGTTGTCAATCGCAGTCGATGTAACGGTTTTTCCTTCCATCCCACTTTTTTACGCAAAAAAGAAAAGAGTGTCAATTAATCTTTTTATTTTATATAAAGATTTTGTTAACAAGCCTTACGCATTTTTTGCCTTCAAGGAGCGAGGAGTACCTTGAAGAAGAAAAAATACGTGTAAGGTAAGTTATTAACAAACAAGGAGGTTGTGTATGGCAAGTTTAGTAGCTACAGGCGCGGTGAGTGCGTCCGAGCATATTTTAGAGGTGGGGGGAAATGCACCTGTTGTTCAATCAAGCATTGCAAAAATAACGGCTGTTATTTGTGGTGCTTTGACTGTTCTTGGGGTTTCGTTGCTCGTTGTGGCGGGAACAGGACATCTTGACTTTAGTGAGAGTACTTATGCATTTGCTGGTGTTGGATCGGCTGTGTCAGCAGTTGCAACCTATTATTCAAAAAAAATGGTAACTTTAGTGAGCCTGGCTTTTCAGGTCGATCGTTTCCGTAATGCTATTGATAACGACTTTGCTCCAGAGGTCGATCGACTTCAAAAAGCAAATGATGAGGCAGCGCAGCTTCTGCAAACTTTTAAAGATCAAATAGAGACAGTTTCAAGAACTTTTGCCGCTAGTGCTGAGCAATTTTCTCGTGATGGTCAAGTACTTGTGGCAGTAACAGGTGATCTTCAGTCACTTGAAACAGACCTCACAACAAAGATTGCCGCCATTGGGGAAGGAATCGAGAACTACAGAAGACAAAATGCTGAGAGACAAGTACAGATTGATAGACTAGCACAAGAGAATCAATCGCTTGATGTTACACGTGAGGCACTACAAAAGTCTGTTGCCGCCTTGAGTCAGGGACAAGCAGTATCAACTGCATTACAAAGAGATCAAGAGAAGCTTGTGCGTGATGAGAAAGTTCTTCAAAAAAGGCGTGAAGAGTTGCAAGCACAGCAAGAAAACTTGATTCGAGAACAGGCCGCAGGAGTTGCAGAGCTTTCTCAGATACAAACTGAATATCTGAGGTCGCAACATGAGTTACAGGGCTTAGTTGACAAGCTCAATGCTGTAAAGGGCGAGATGGTTGCTATCCAGTTGAAAAAAATTGGTGTGACTCAAGATTCATTTGCTGACGCTATGAGAAGAACCATCATAGAGAAAAGGCGGCTAGCAGCAGCAGCAGCTGAGTCAAAAGCTTGAGTAGATAGAGGCGGTGGGTATAAAAAAGAGGAGTCTTTTGTAAACTGTTTTTTGAATAGTCTCATAAAGCGTTTAATAGCTATTGATTAAAAGATTAATATCATATAATATTTTACGCTATTGTTATGGGTAAAAAAACAGGAACATTATTCGGGGGAGCTCTTTTAGTCGCTGGAACAACGATTGGGGGGGGAATGCTCGCCTTGCCTATTTTAACTGGGCTTGGCGGGTTTTTCCCAGCCTTGGTAATCTACGTTCTTTGCTGGCTTTTTATGGCTACTACTGGCCTTCTTTTTGTTGAAGTTTTTCTTTGGAGTCCAAAAGAGGTAAATATTGTCTCCATGGCTGAGATGACCATGGGACGCACAGGCAAAGTGATTGCATGGATCCTCTATTTGTTCCTCTTCTACTCACTCACTGTTGCCTATGTCTCAGGTGGAGGTGGCCTTGTCAATGAATTACTGCATACTCCAAGCTGGCTTGGTCCCATTATCTTTGTCCTGATTTTTGCTCCCTTCGTCTTGATTGGGCCATGGGCTGTTGATCGAATCAATTGGGTTTTAATGATCGGTCTTGGGCTCTCTTTCCTCTTTTTTGTTATCCTAGGGCTAGGAAATGTGAGGCTTGTCCAGCTGTTGCATCACAACTGGGGAAGTGCTCTTTATGCAACTCCTGTGGTATTTGCGTCATTTGGTTTTCAAGGGCTTATTCCTACATTGACCAACTATCTTGGTCGTGATCGAAAAAAAGTGAAAAAAGCAATTTTTATTGGAACCTCCATACCGCTTGCAATCTACATATTATGGGAAGCTCTCTTTTTAGGGATTGTACCTCTTGAGGGACTTGAGCAGGCAAAAGC
>CAMAUB010000078.1 GCA_945861315.1 Chlamydia trachomatis | reverse complement strand
CGCAAGGCTTTCACGCAGGTCAAAATTATCATTCCGGATTTAATCGACTATAACTCGACAAAAGTGATTCAATTGTGTTTAATCGTCGATTATGAAGCAGTGGATCGATACTTTCCTTAGTCTTGTAATCTTGGTTCTTCTAGCTCCTTTATTTATATTCGTCGCACTGTTGATCTTTTGCATCTCTCCTGGAAATGTCTTTTATTCGCAACCTCGTCTTGGAAAAAATGGTCTGGTGTTTAACTGTTACAAATTCAGATCTATGTATCTTGATGCTGATGAGAGACTTCGCCAGTTGTTGGCAATGAATGTTCATTTACGCAACGAGTGGAGGGTACATCAGAAATTAAAAACAGACCCGCGCATTTTTCCTCTGGGAAATTTGCTTAGGAAGTTTTCATTAGATGAGTTGCCTCAGTTTTTTAATGTTCTCATGGGAGACTTAAGTATTGTTGGACCACGCCCTTATATGGTAAATCAAGAGGAGCTGCTTGGTGCTTATCGTGAGAAAATTTTATCGATAAAGCCAGGGATTACAGGTCTTTGGCAAACGTCTGGAAGAAGTTCAACAACATTTGAGGGACGTATTGTATTAGATGCAACCTATGTCGATTGTCGCTCCTCTTGGCTCGATTTCAAGTTGATTATTAAAACAATTCCAACCGTGTTGTTTGGTGACAATGCGCACTAGCTTTTTGATAGCCTTTTTGGCTATGCTTTTTTCTCCTCTCTATTTTCCACACCTCCATCTGCTTTTTTTTGCCCCCTATCTTGTCACCTGCTTCTATAAGCAGAGTAGGTATTCTGTTTTGTGGAAATCTCTTGGCTGTGGTCTTATAATCGATCTTTTTTCTTCAACGCCTCTTTTTGGTGCAACGACTCTTAATTATTGTGTCACATCATTGCTTTTGTATAGACAGAGGAGAAACTTCTTTGAAGATCAAACTCTAACACTCCCTTTGATGACGTTTTTGTTCTCATCCATCTCATCCATAATCACTGCTCTTCTCTATTTGGTTTTTGCTAGTAAGTATACTTTTTCTTTGCGCTGGATCGTTACAGACCTGTTTGAAATGCCAATCTTGGATGCTCTTTATGCTCTGGTTTTTTTTGCTATTCCCTTTCAATTAACAGCAAAGCTTACTAAAATGAAGTGGTATGATCGTTTCCGGAAAAGACATCGCTAATACACTATATTCAGAGTTTAGGCTGCGTGCTTCAAAAATAAAATATGTACCAAAGCTTGTAGTCGTTCTTGTAGGAGATAATCCCGCTTCTAAGTCGTATATCTGTATGAAAGAGAAAGCGTGCGCTAAGGTGGGAATCAACTCCCCTCTTCTGCGTTTTCCAAGTTCTATTAGTGAGAGAGAGCTTTTGATAGAGATTGAAAAACTCAATCACGACTCTTCTGTAAATGGCATTTTGGTGCAACTGCCTCTTCCAAAACAAATTGATGCCACAAAAATCATGGAAGCTCTTGATCCCAAAAAAGATGTGGATGGCTTCCATCCAATCAATATTGGCAAACTGCTTCTTGGAGAAGAGGATGGATTTGTTCCGTGCACTCCCCTTGGCATTCAGGTGTTGCTCGAAAAAAGTGGAATTGAGGTGGCTGGCAAACATGTTGTGATTGTTGGTCGCAGCAATATTGTGGGTAAGCCACTTGCCGCTTTGTTGATGCAGAAGAAAAAAAATGCCAATGCTACAGTCACTGTTCTCCATAGTCGCTCAGACAATCTTCGTCAACTGACTGCTTCGGCCGATATTTTAGTTGCCGCCTTGGGACACCCTCACTTTATCAAAGCGGACATGGTCAAACAGGGGGGTGTTGTCATCGATGTTGGAATTAACCGTGTGGATGGAAGGCTTGTTGGAGATGTTGATTTTGAGTGTGTTGCTTCAAAATGTCGCGCTATTACGCCTGTGCCTGGTGGTGTTGGTCCAATGACTGTTGCTATGCTTCTCAATAATACTTTATTAAGTTGTGAGAGATGAAAATAGACATCTTGCATAACTTATCGTGAGTCGGGAAATGAGAAGTTACGCAAGATGTATAATGCTCTTTTTTCTATTAATACTTGTCAGTTGTTCAAAACAGGAGCCAAAAACATCTCTTTATACCTACGAGACTTTAAAGATGGGAATGCCTCTCATTGTAAAAGTTAGTCGAAAGGATGACATTAAACAAATTGTAGATCAAACGTTTGATGAAGTTGATCGCATCTACAATAACTGGAATCCTAACTCTGAAATTTCATTTGTTAATCATCTGCCCGCCTATCAATCTGTTCAAATTTCTTCTGAGCTCGCAACTTTTTTAAACCGGGTTGGGGAGATTGTAAAAGTGACGCAAGGACGTTTTGACCCAACGGTGGATCGCCTTCAAAAGCTTTGGAAGCACAATCTTGCCTTGGGGCGCTTGCCAAGTTTAGAAAAGCTTGAGCAAGCACAAGCTAGCGTTGGTTGGTCTAAAATACATTTAACTGAAAGATTGATCTACAAGGAGAACTCTAATACTGCTATTGATCTTTCAGGGGTTGCAAAAGGATATGCTGTTGATCTCTTAGCGCTTAGGCTGAAAGAGGCAGGTTTTGAGCATATAATGGTTGATTGGGCAGGTGAGATCAAAGTGATTGGTTTGCACCCAGAAGAGCGAAGATGGAATATTGCGATTTTGGGGGGTGAGACAGTTGAAATGCAAGATGAGTCAATAGCCACGTCAGGCAGCTATTTGCAATATTGGGAGGTTGATGATGTCTACTACACCCATATCATTGACCCCTTCAAGAAAGAGCCGCTGCAGCAACATCCAATCTCTAGCGTAAGTGTGGTTTTAGAAGATTGTGCAACAGCCGATGCACTAGCGACCGCATTGATGCTTTTCTCTTCAGCTGAAGAGGCTAAAGCGTGGTTTCATGAAAAATTCCCCAAAGGACGCATTTGGACTATTGAAAATGTTTCGTTGCACGATCCATCTCCCTCTTTTTCTCTCTATCCATAATGGCAGTACGCTTATCGTGCTTTTTCTTGCCCTTGGCAATACCAAATTTACATTTGATTCTCCCCTCTTTGAGGTAGAGCGAAAGTGGAACAAGTGCCATTCCCTTCTCGCGTGTTTGCACTGAAAGACGCAGCAGTTCGCGTTTATGAACAAGAAGTTTGCGATCTCTTCGCTCTTCATGATTATTGATATTGCCATATTTGTAGGGGGCAATAGAAGCACCTATGAGCCAAAGTTCATCTCTGATAATGCGAACATAAGCCTCTTGAAGGCTACCTCCTGATGCCCGCAATGACTTGATTTCAGTTCCTTGCAATGCAACACCCGCTTCGAAGCTCTCCAGAATTTCGAAGTTGTGATAAGCACGACGATTTGAAACTAGCTCTTTTGTCATATTGTTAAATATCATACCATGTCCACAATGTTATTTGAAACCCAAAAGGCGCCCTATGAAGTTTGTTGTTTCTCGTGTTGAATTAGCTAGCTTAATCAGAAAAATTCAAAATATTGTTCCCCAAAATGCCCCTATCCCTGTCTTGTCAAATTTCTTGATTGAAGCTGAAGGAGATGAGCTCGTCTTTACTGCGACAGATCTGACTGTTGGCACGCGTTGTCAAGCGAAGGCTAAGGTGTATGAAAAGGGTTCATTATCGATCCCTTCTAAACGCTTTTTCCAACTCGTTCGAGAGTTGACTGACAGCAATGTTGAGATTATAGCTGTTGATGGCGAAATGGCAGAAATTAACTCTGGTTCATCACGCTTTCGTCTACATGGAATGGATAAAAGTGAATACCCAGCCCTTCCTGATCTGCAAGAAGCGATAAAATTTTCTGTCTCAAGTGAAGCACTCAAAGATGTCTTTTACCGCACAGCTTTTGCTGTTTCAAAAGAGGATAGCCGTTTTATTTTAACAGGTGTTTTAATGCGCATTGAGGATGGAAAAGCGATCTTTGTTGGAACCGATGGAAAGCGCCTTGCAAAAACTGAAATGGATGTCAATCTATCCCCTGATGTGAGCGGTGAGTATATTATGCCAATCAAAGCAGTTGATGAGATCTTGAAGATGCTTCCCGATCAAGATGATGCTATTATCTATCTAACTGAAGATAAAGTTGCTGTTGAGGCAGGTAACACCCTCATTGTAACCAAGTTACTAGCAGGCGAGTATCCAGATTTCGAACAAGTGATTGCTTCTCAAAGTGAGAAAAAAGTCTCTCTGCACCGAGAGGAACTCATCATCTTACTGCGGCAAATTGCTCTTTTTACTAATGAAAACTCTCATTCCGTCCGCTTCACATTTGTCCAAGGTGAGCTGATTTTAACAGCAAACTGCGCTGATGTTGGGGAGGGAAAAGTGAGTATGCCCGTCAACTACGATGGTCAAAAACTGGAAATTGCCTTCAACCCCTTCTATTTTCTTGATATTCTCCGTCACAGCAAAGATGAAACCGTGACCTTGGGCGTCTCGGATTCCTATAACCCAGGAATCATCACAGACTCAACAAGTAGCCTCTTTATCATTATGCCGATGCGCTTAAACGATGAAAGTTAAGCGCCTTTATCTACGCAATTTTCGTAATTATGATGAGTGCCTAGTCACATTTGCTCCCGGCGTCAATTTGATCCATGGCGACAATGCTCAAGGGAAGACCAATCTTTTAGAAGCGCTCTATCTTTTAATGACAGGGCGTTCTTTTCGCACGACTCAACTTGACGAACTCATTCAGTTTGGAAAAAGTAGTTTCTATATCGAAGCCCTTTTTGAAAAAAATGGTCTTGAGCAGCAGTTGAGAATGAGCTTTGATGGAGCGCAAAGAAGGGTTTTCCTAGGTTCTACCCCACTACCTTCACTTAGTGCTCTTCTTGGAGTTATTCACGGTGTTTTAATCACGCCTGAGGATGATGATCTGATCAAAGGACTTCCTAAGGTGCGACGCCACTTTCTTGACCTGCATATTGCAAAAACAAACCCTCTTTATCTACATCACCTTGGGCACTATGTCAAAGCGATGCGCCATCGTAATATTCTTCTCAAGGATCAGTCAGTTCATTTGCTCTCTCCCTTTGAGCAAGTGATGGAAGAGTCTGGAGCTTATCTTGGGAAGATGCGAATGTTAGCGATTAACGAGCTGCAAAAACGTATTGACCATCAACCCGAACAGATCTCTCTTAGCTATAAACCTTCTGTTTTTACTACTGCTCAAAAAGAGAGAGAGCTCTTGCTCGGGATTACGATAAGTGGGCCCCATAAAGATGATTTTACTCCCTATCTTGAGGAGAATCGAGCAAGAAAATTTGGGAGTGAGGGACAAAAACGTTCTATTGTAGCAGCTCTTAAGCTAGCCCAGTTTAGACAGATTCAAGATCTGACTGGCGAGACTCCCCTGCTTTGCATCGACGATATTGGGATCAGCTTTGATCGAAGGCGAGAGCTAGATCTTCTTGAAAAAATTAAGACTTGTGGACAGGTATTTCTAACGGCATGCCAACCTCAACCGATGCAGGCGCACCACTTACTTGTGGACGGTGGAAGAATCGAAACACCACCCCCCCAATCACCATAACAGCTCCCCCACCCACAACAACAAGCCAAGGGTAAACTCCCACTAAAGCTCCACTTACAAATGGGCTAATTGATAGACCTAGTGCGTTCACAGCTTGATAAACACCCATAGCCTCACCTTGTACATCTTTACTTACTGTATTGGAAATCACAGTTGAGGTGGTTGGATAGACAAAGGACATAAAAAATTGCACCACTGGCATATAAAACCAGAGGTATATTGGGTTGTAGATCCAGCATAACATTAAGATCGAAATTCCCGAGAAAACCTGAGCTAAGAAAAGTGCTCTAGCTGAGCCTATGCGCTTGGCAATTGGAAAGACAAGTAACCCTGCAGAAATAGAATACAACAACCCTGCATACCCAAAATAAAAGCCTGTATGTTCAGGCTTAAAGTTAAAACGATCTACTAAAAAAATTGATGAAAATTCTGTAAAAAAAGACCACCCAAATGTAAAAACTAAAAGCCCTAAAAAAAGCCCCTTTAGCTCTTTGAATTTTGCGGTTTTCTTTAAAAGAGAGAAGCTTGCAAAGATAGAGAATTTCTCTTTCTTGATAGAGTGGTGCGTCTCTTGCAGTTTCCAAAGAACAAATAGAATATTGATAATCACAAGCGCAAGTGGTACGTAAAAAGCTGCAATGTAACCAAACGCTTTGACAAGCAGTCCGCCAAAAAAAGGAGCGATCGTAAAACCAGCTCCAAAACTCATGCTGAGCAGGCCAAAATTGCGTGCTTTATTCTCAGGAGTACTCAGATCTGCAACAACAGCCCCAATAATGGAACCATTTCCAGCTGCAATGCCTACCAAAATACGGTAGATGGCTAAGTAAAATAGACTTTGAGTTGCAAGTCCGATAATTGCAAAAATATATCCAATAAAACTAATGATCAAAGAGA
>CAMAUB010000077.1 GCA_945861315.1 Chlamydia trachomatis | reverse complement strand
AGCAGCTTTAAGAGCAAGTGAGATCAAGGCAGACTGCTTACTCAAAGCAACCATGCATGTCGATGCCGTCTATGATGCAGATCCAAGAAAAGTAAAAGAGGCAAAAGCTTATCAAACAATTTCATATCAAGACTACCTTGCTCAAGGCCTTGCTATTTTAGATTTGACAGCCATTACCCTCTGCATGACAAATAAGATCCCCGTTAGAGTCTTTAATTTTAATGCGGGCCCCTTACTCAAAGCATATAATGGTGAATTTGGAACATGTATAAACGATATAGGAGACTAATACTATGGACATACTGACTGAAACCAAGAATAAAATGAGTGCTGCTGTGGAGCATTTAAAAGAAGAACTACGAGGACTTAGAACAGGCCGCGCAAATGCAGCAATGGTAGATAAACTACCTATAGAAGTTTATGGTTCACAAATGCGCCTTGCAGATCTTGCTTCTATCTCAATTCCAGAACCTAGGCAAATCCTCATTTCCCCCTATGATGCAAGCAATGTTCACGCCATTGCAAAAGGCATTGAGACAGCAAATATTGGAGTACATCCAATGGTTGACGGCCATGTTGTCAGAGTTAATATTCCGGAGATGAATGCATCAGTGCGAAGTGAAATGGTCAAGGTAGCTAAGCGTAAATGCGAGGATGCCAAAATCAGCATCCGAAATGCTAGGCGGGATGGGAATGATACTGTCAAAAAGCAGAAATCTTCTGGAGAAATCCCCGAAGATATCATGAAGAAAAATGAAAAAGCTATTCAGGAATTTACAGATAAATTTTGTAAATTAGCTGATGACACGACTCATGAAAAAGAGAAGGAGATAACGAGTTTATAACATTGCAGAAAAAGTTGCTTCTGGCTAAAATTTGCATCCATTGATTGTGGCCCCATCGTCTAGTCAGGTCTAGGACACTGGATTTTCATTCCAATAACAGGGGTTCGAATCCCCTTGGGGTCAACTTGGGTCTTTAGCTCAGTTGGTTAGAGCACCTCACTTTTAATGAGGGGGTCGATGGTTCGAGTCCATCAAGACCCAAAATGGCATCCTGATTCATTTCGACAGCGGAGTGGGTCAGGATTTTTTTTTAAACCTCTATTCCCTGCTTTACTTATGTGTATAACGATTTTTAGAAAGATAATTTTTCTTACTTTTTTTTTGCTACAGCCTTTATCTGGTAAAGATTTTTGTATCATAGATCACGCTTTGGTCAGCATCTATGCGGTTCAACGCGACAATGGCAAGGTGTTAATCGATCAGAATAGCGATTTAAGTCTGATGCCTGCCTCTTGTTTAAAAATTGTGACAACAGCGGCGGCCCTTCATCTTTTGGGTGCAGATTATCGATTTGAAACACATTTGGAATATGATGGTTTCATTGACACCACGAAAACTCTACATGGCTCTATTTATATTCGGGGGGGAGGAGATCCTTGCCTTGGTTCCGATCGCATTTCTTACACTCTCTCATGGAAAAAACAAATAGAAACCTGGGCTGACGCAATACAAAAAATAGGCATCAGAAGAATTAAGGGACAAATTATAGCAGATGCATCGTGCTGGGAGAAAGCTCTTGCCGTCCCAAGCTGGTTATGGGAAGATTTGGGTAACTATTATGGTGCAGGTGCCAGCGCTCTATCTTTCCATGAAAATTACTACTCCCTCTTTTTTAAACCTGCCGACATAGTTGGAGAGAAGGCTCATATTTTACGTACAGATCCCCCTCTTTCATCGGTTATCTTCCAAAATGAGGTAAAAACAGGACCAGAAGGATCGGGAGACGGCGCTTGTATCTATGGATCAGAATTTTCTCCCTTACAATTTGTTCGCGGAACAATTCCAGCTGCAGTAGATGAATTTGCAATTAGAGGAGCTATTCCTGATCCTGCCACATATTGCGCAGATCTACTCACTCAAGAGCTGCAAGAAAGAGGTATCACAATTGAGAAAGAGGATGTGGCTTATCCGAGGGGAAGAGTGAGTTTTTATACAACTTATTCACCAATGATTAGCGAGATCGTGCATTGGACCAACCATAAGAGCATCAATCTCTATGCGGAACATCTTTTAAAAAAAATGGGAGAAGTCATTTTCGAACAAGGAAACACTGCCTTAGGCGCTAAAGCTGTCACTCAGTTTCTTAACACCCAAAATATTGATCTTGATGGGCTGAATATTGTCGACGGATCAGGCCTTTCAAGAAAAAATCTAATTACGACAAAGCAGCTTGTGCAGCTATTATTAAAAATGGAGAAGTCTGAATTTTTCCCCATTTTCTTTGAATCTCTTCCTCAAAAAAATAACCTCATCAGAGCTAAAAGCGGCTCCTTCTCTTCGGTCAGAGGATGTGCTGGATACGCTGGCAATAGTGCCTTTGCAATTTTGATTAATAACTGTTCAAATCATCAACTGATGAACGAACAAATGGATCTTTTTCTCACCGAATTGACCAAATTATATCCATTCTATTTTAGCAATTTTTCGCGTAAAACATAGGGATCCAAATCAATATCTTCACCCCAAGCAAGAGTATCTGTTCGGGCATCAACTCTTACTTGGTTAAAAAAATCGATGGATTCCCATGCAGAGAAAACTCCCTTTCCAACTAAATCGCTTAAATCGACCTCTCCTTCTAAGCCGTCATCAAAACGTAACCAAACATGATAATTTGGCCTTGCCCTGCAAGCAACTATTTTGACTCTTTTAAACTCCATGTCTCTACATTTATTCGAGAGGGGAGATTTTGTGTAGTTTTTTGTTATTTGCAGCATTGTTCCAATCATCCATAAGTTGATCTTGATGAATTTGTGCCCATTCCATAACCAAACTTAGGGCCCGAGGAGGCAGTTTCCCCTTCAGTATTCCGAGGGGAGAAATTTTGATCAATGCCTCATACTCTCCGTAACGAGCATGAAAATGAGGTGGCGCATGGTCGTTGTAGAACATCAAGATTAAAATGCCAAAAAATTCAGAAATTGTAGGCATGATCCGCTCAGTTATGGGCCAGTATGATAGAGGATTTTTTCAATTTCTCCTAGGCCAAAGTTCTAAGAAGCTGTCCTAAAACCTAAAATTTAAGGATCAGGGATGACACTTTACGGTTGCTAATAAAGACATGATGAACAAGATATGCACGATACACATGATAGATTTTATTGCAGCACAGCAGCGCGCAGCTTTGCTGCACATTCTGTTATCGTGGGTTTCTACTGTAATCGAAAGGCAAAATCATATAACCTTTGATAGAACCTTAACGGTCAAAAACTAAAAAAGAACGTATGACCACTCAATTGAAAAATCAAAAACGACAATTTTGGGTTATTTTAATCGTTATTTTTATTGGTTTCATAGGCATTTCCATGCCCTATTTAATTTTTCCTCCTCTATTTCTAAATTTGGAGTATTCCTTTCTTCCTTCTTCATGGGGAGACTCTAGTCGCGCGCTCTTTTTAGGAATAACCCTAGCTGTATATCCCTTAGGTCAGTTTATTGGATCACCCATTCTCGGGACTTTATCCGATGACTATGGACGCAAACATTTGCTATCAGGGAGCTTGGTAATTTCGTCTATCTGCAATTTGCTTACAGGAATTGCAATTGCAAAACAACACCTAAGCTTGCTGATTATAAGTCGATTTGTAGCTGGATTTATGGAAGGCAATATTGCTATTGCGCGTGCTATGTGCGCCGATCTTAAAATGCTTTCCAAACACAAAACGTTTGGCAAAATAAATGCAGCCTCCTCAATTGCCTACTTATTAGGTCCTCTTTTGGGTGGAGTGATGACTGATAAGCAATTGTTTGCAGCCTCAACAACCTCTACCCCATTCTATTTCATCTGTATACTTTTTCTTGTTCTTTCAGCTCTTTCTGCACTTACGCTTAAACACTCTGTTGCAACACCTGCGGTTAAAAAGCGAACTTTGTGGCAACGGTTTAATTTTGTCGCAAGATCATCAACGCTATTTTCAAATAAAACCTTGAAAAATCTCATGATCACATCAACTGGTTTTACCTTAGCGGTTGATATTTTTTATGAGTTTGGTCCTGTGTATCTCACTGCTAAATGGATGTTCACTCCTACTCAACTTATTCTATATAATGGTGTTCTATGCATCGGTCTAGCAGTTGGGAATGGGTGGCTACCAACCCTTATCTCCTCACGTGTATCTAACCTAGTGTCAATTGTCAGCGCTATTGGAGGCTTTGCGTTTCTCCTATTCGGTATAGTTTTTTCGAATTCTAATTTCTTAATGTTAACATGGTTTGCTCTGAGTGGCTTAGCAATCGGACTTGCAGTGACTCTACTCACAGTAAAAATCTCTGATTCTGTCTCAGATAATATACAGGGAGAAGTCATGGGCACTCAATTATCTTTGCGTGTTTTGGGAGATGGTATAATTTGTCTGTTTGGTGGTGCGTTGTTAATACTATCACCAAAAATTATTCTAATTATGGCAGCTATAACATCATTAGCAACGATGCTTTATTTTAAAAGCAAATATCATATTCTAACTCATCAGTAAAATTGCAGCAATTCCAGCTGACTCATACAAGTTCAAAATGATAAATTTGAGCCGCGTCAAAGCCTCGGGATTGATCGATCGCAATCGTATGTCTCTATCACTTTGCATTTATTTTTTGAGATCAGTAATATCAAAATTATGCCAAAAAGACCACTCGATTGCAATGAATGTAAAAAACCCATTGCCATCCACTACACTGAAATTGCGGGAGATAAGATCATCCAAACAGCGATGTGTGCTGATTGCCCCCATCTTGAGAAAAAACAACACGGCTCTCATCAAGAGGCTCGAAGCGATGGGATACGCATTAAAACAGCTCTTGCATGTGGAAATTGTGGTACTTCCCTAGACTCAATTCGTATGGGTCACCACCTTGGATGTTATGAATGCTATGAAGTATTCACCGACGTCATTATCGATGATCTTATCAAAGAGGGACGCGTCTCAAGACATCTTTGCGCTACTAGTCGCTCCCAACCACTGCACATTGGACGCTCTCCTGGTGAAGTTTCAGAAATTAGCCCAACTCTGCGCTTAATAGCCCTTAATGAAGCACTGGATGAAACCCTTATCCGTGAAGATTATGAACAAGCAGCTCTACTTAGAGATCAAATTGAGATACTGAAAAAAGATGAGCCAAGAAAAGAGTAAAATACACCCTATTTTCAAACTCCATGGCCTTTGGGAGAAAAACTCTCATAATGTTTGGCTAGCTTCATCCCTTAATCTTGCGAGAAATATCCAAAAATTTAAATTTCCTAGCAAACTTGATAAATCTCACGAAGATCAAACCCTATCTCTTGTCTATGAGTCCTTACGCCAATGTCCAGAGATTTCAGAGCCCACTCTATTTCGTTCTGAAGAGATCAGCTTCCTAGAAAAGGAGTTTCTTCTCGAACACTTTCTTACCCATGAGGACTTCCATCAAGCGCATGGTGGAGAAGGGTTTATTGTTGATAAAGAGGCAGACTTTCTTGCTGTTCTTAACATTGAAGATCACCTTCAACTCAATCTAATCGACACAAAACAGGAGATTGAAAAAACGTGGAACCGCCTTGCAAAAATTGAAGCCTATATAGGCAAGCAGCTGGACTTTGCTTTCAATCCCCATTTCGGTTTTCTAACCTCTAATCCAAGACGCGCAGGCACAGGGCTTATCGTCACTACCTACCTCCACATCCCTGCTATCATCCATTCAGGAGAACTCTCCGATCTCTTAGACCGCGTAAAAGAAGAGGAGGTAGAGGCCGTTGGACTACAGGGCAATGTCAATGAGATGATTGGAGACATTTTGGTAACCCATAATAAATGCTCAATTGGTCTAACAGAAGAATATATCCTTACTGCTATGAGAATATGGGCTACACGTGCTGTTATCTCTGAAACGAACCTTCGGAAAAAAATCATTGAGCACAACAATGTGCAGTTTAAAAATAAAGTAACCCGCGCTTTTGGCCTACTCACCCACTCCTATCAACTCGAAGTAATTGAAGCGCTCAATGCGCTATCTCTTGTGAAACTTGGTGTAGAGATAGGCTGGATCCACAATCCTACAGAACTCAATATGAATCAAATCTTTTTTAATTGCCGTCGAGCACATCTCATGAGCCTACTTGATCAGCAATCGAAGATTCCAGAGCTGCCCAAAAAGCGTGCCGAATATCTTCACTCTGTTGCAAAGCAGTTGACTCTGGCTATCTAAGAATCTGTTAAAAATATTTTTATATATATATGTAAAAATTATTCAATTTATAGTGGAATTAGTTGAAAATTTTACAAATCGGGCGTTATACTAATTGAAAAAAATAAGTTGACAAACTCATGCCATCTCGCACAGCATCTTTGAACAACCCTTTCTCGCTCATATTTAATAATATGAGCTTCGAAATGCTTGATCAAATCTACTGCACGGTCTGGCATGATTTTATGAACTTAT
>CAMAUB010000076.1 GCA_945861315.1 Chlamydia trachomatis | reverse complement strand
CCGTTGCATACTGATTTTGAGCGATTAAGTAATCCGAATAGATGTCGAGCATTTGGTTCATCAACTTTCTCCAACGATTGAAGAAAAATTTTACACCCACTCGGCGTGGTTGGTCAAATGATTTTTAGGGTGTTGTGCGTAAGGTGAGTAAAGATATTGGAAGGTGCTGGAGGGTTTGGGATCGCACGCGTGTGCAATATTTTATTTCAGAAAATGTAAATGTTTGGCAAGTGCGTAATTGTGCTAGGGTCTATTTAAAAATAAAATGCCTACAGCCATTTTTAGGCAACGAGTGTTTCTTTTTAGAGAGAATCGGTTTCTCAGAAAATCGTACTTATATCGGAGCGCTACTTCTTCTTGGGAAAAGACTTAAATGCACCCCCTGTTATATGATTCGCTTTGTCAAAATTGAGAAATGGCGTGACACTCGTGTATTTATGACATATCTTTCTTTAGAATTCTGAGTTAATAGTTTATCAACTTCAAAAATTATATATTGCTTCATATGGTAAACCTTTAGTTTACTCTGAATTTCATGTCAAGAGAGCTTTGTAACCTCAGTTTTGGGTTTATCCCGCAGATCTTCAGGGATCTTTCTCGATCTTTTTGCGCTTTTTGCCTCGAAAAGGGTACAAGACCCTTCCCTTCGGAAAAAATCCCAAAAATTTTCGAGAAATCTCCTCTGAATATCTGCGAGATAAACCCAAAACTGAGGTTTGTATAACGGATTTGCTGAAAATTTTTATTCAATTTTCGACAAAGCAAAATTTGGAAGTCGAAGCTAACATCTTGTATATTAATGGGGTTAAATGAATCATGTTACAATCTATACTCATCTTGAAACTGACATGGGTGAAAAAGTTCATGCGCAAAAATGTATCAAGCTTCTCGGCCAGGGGAAGCTTGTGGATATTCCAAGTTTTGTTGGGATTGAGAAGTATGAGCGCAATGCACGTCTCAATCTTTCTTTAGCTGAGGCTGGGCATGAGCCAATTACTCATGAAAAAGAGGCTAATGGTCTTGAAATTGCGCTCACATGGAGTGCAGGTCTTTCAGCCCTTTATGGCAATGGAATTAATCCCCAAATCGCAAAGCTCTACACGCATTTGAAAAATGAGCGCATTTTGAAGCCACTTTATAACAACGTAAGGCTTATTATTACAGAGTCTCTTTTGGCCAATGAACGCGCTTTAGCCTACGGGCTTGAGAACACACTTTATATCCCTCATCATTTTACTCATACTCCTAAAAAAACAAAGCGCTTAGATAAAAGAGTTGTGATTGGTTGCGTCTCTCGTTTTGAGTATTGGAAAAATGTTGAATTTGCCTTAGATGCAGTTAAAGAGTTAGCAAAAAGGCATGATGTTCTTCTTATTTTGAAAGGGAATCATCCACAAAGAGAACTCTATCCAAAATATCATGTGCATCTTCAAGAAAAACTTGAACTCTATTCTAAAGAGGGGTGGCTTAAATGGGACTCTACATTTACTCCTTATCCCGAAGTGCTTGCAGAATATGCAGATTTTGATTTTTGCATCCAACCTTCAGGTTCAGAAGGGGCAAGTAACACTGTTGTAGAGCTCCTAGCCATGGGCATACCTGTTATTGTTCTCAATACAAGCTCTAATCCCTATCTCTTTCAAGAAGGGGCTCTTTTTGCTGAGGCGCATCCCGAGGTAATTGGAACGCAACTTCCTTTTCATGAGCCTATTCTTTCCTCTTTAATTGAACAAACAGAGCGTCTTATGGATGAAAAAGAGAGAAGGATATGGGCTGGACGAGCACAAAAAATTGCTTTTGAACGCTTTCATCCCTCTATTGCAAAAAGAAGGTTAACTGCTATGCTAAACCCCTCAATTGATGCAAAAACGTTAAAGAAATTTTATGATCAAGATCGCGCCCTCTATCGGCTCTAAAGGAATTGGGGTCCTCACAGAAAGACGTCTCTCTTATGTTGATCACTTGGTGCCCTTATGCCAGCTAATTGATATTCCTCTTCTTGTGACGGATCGTTGGATCTATGAGATTATTCAGCTTTACTACCCTCCAATGCAACTTGTCTACTTTGATCCAGATGACAATTGTTTAGATGATGCTCTTTATGGATATGACTATTTCGTTTACACAGAGCCATCACGTAAAGTGAGTGGACATTTTGAATTTTGCAATCACTATACAACAGTGAAGGCACGTTCTATCTTCACCCACCATGGTAACTCAGAGAAGAGCTTTGGCATGTATTGGTTTGAGCGTCTCATGGATGAGGATATTTTGCTTATCTATGGAGAGCATATGCTTGAAATGATGCGTGCCATTGGAGTGACAAAGCCTTTTATTAAGTGTGGCAACTACAGATTAGCTTATTATCAACTATACAAAATTTTTTTTCAGAGAAACATCACTCTCCATCTATTTGAGCCTTCAAAGCGCAAAACGCTCCTTTATGCACCAACTTGGGCAGGCTCCAACCTTTACACAGAGTGGCGTTTTGAGTATTCAACCTGTTTGGAGAAACACCAATCTATCTTAGAAGAGATACCAAATGGGTATCAAGTTTTGGTCAAACTTCATCCTAATCACTTGTTGAGGATGCCCGATGAGACAGAAAAATTGATTGCCTCTTATCAAGGAAATCCACAGATCCGTTTTATTCATGATTTTCCTCTGATCTACCCCCTGTTAGAGCATACTGATCTTTACGTCGGCGATTTTTCCTCCATTGGATACGACTTCCTCTATTTTGATCGCCCAATGTTTTTTTTAACAGGTGAGAGGGAGCGTATGCTCAATCGGTGTGGTATCTCTTTAGGAGAAAAAGGATTTTGGAAAAGGGTTCATGAAGATCAATCCCATTTGTCTTTAATTCGTAAACAGACGTATGAACACGCTTTTGGAAGTGGGATATGCACGTTGATATCCTAACCGACAATCGACGGGTTTACACCTATGAGAGCTATGCTGCTAAACAAGTGAAGAGGCAGTTTCATCAAATGGGGATTTCCTGTCGCCATCTCTCACTTTCTGATGGCAATTTTTTTCAAACAGTATGTGCTCAAGTACCAGATGCCATTCTCTGTTTTGAGAGAGTTGGCGGCTTCGATAAACCTATAGGTGATTTTTTTCACTGCCCAACTTTTCATTGGGAATCAAATATACTCGGCAATGCGGGGCTTGCGCTTGAAAGTAAATATGCAAAAGTGGGTTTTTTTGACCCTTCAGTTCAACACCCCAATGTTGTTTTTTTACCTCATGCGGCCTCCTTAGAACTCAATTGTCAACAAGAGCGTCCCTTTGATTGCATCACTTTTACAGATGTGATTGATCTAGACAATCAAATCCAGACTTGGGAGCTGCTTTTTGGTAAAGCAGACGCTTTGGCGATTGTCAATGAAGGATTAGCTTGTCCAGCTTCATTTTCTATTGGGGATTTGTTGTTTTTAAGAGATAGATATCAAAAAGCAAAAATCGAGTGGGACATGGTCCACTCAATTTTTTCTCCACTGCATATTTTTGGAGAGCATGTTGGACGAGGCCTGCTTAGAAGATTTCCACAAACGGTGACTCTTCACGGAAATTTAAGCTACATGGGAGCTTTAAGCATTCTTTCAAAGAGCAAAATTTTACTCAGTCATCAGATGAGTGGAGGATTTGATCGTTGGTTTTTACCAGCACTCTTTTGCGGCTCTCTTGTCATCACAAATGAGACTCCTTATCTCCAAGAGATGGTGGGCGATCAATTCGAGATCTTCTATCCTTCTCAAAACTGGGAGGCGATGGAGGAGCGAGCTTGTTACTTTTTAGAGCACCCTGAAAAACGAGAAGAGATTGTCAAAGCATTACAAGAGAAGTTAGAACCCAAGCACAATTGGGGCGTGAGAACATCACAACTCATCAACTACTTGAGGTGACTGCTCCCCCGCCTAAAGGCGGAGGCTTCTTGGGATCACTCCCAGGCCATCCAATCCGAGGGCCAAAATATTCTGCGCTGCGTTGAGATCTCTTGTCGTTTTATATCCACAGTGACTGCAGCAATGCGTTCTATCGGAAAGCTTCTTCTTTTTTCGATGTCCACATTGATAGCAATCTTGGGTGGTATACTCAGGATTCACCAATCCCAGCTTCCTACCAGCTTCTGCCGCTTTGTAGGTGAGGAACTGACGAAATTGATTCCAACTTGCGTCTGTAATGCTTTTGGCGAAATGCGATCCTTCCACCATTTTCTTGATGTTTAGATCTTCTACACAGATGAACTGGTATTGATCGACAATTTTTTTAGACTCTTTGTGACAAAAATCTTTTCTCTGGTTCCTAATTCGTTCATGAACCTTCGCAACTATTTTCCCTTGTTTTTGTCTTTCGCTCGTGCCTTTCTTTAGTAAGGCCAATTTTCGTTGTGCTTTAGCAAGAGCCTCTTCGCTCTGCTTAAAAAATCGAGGATTTGAAATCTCCTGACCATTGGAGAGGGTCGCAAAGTGCTCAAGACCAACATCGATACCGATGGCCTCTTGCTTGGGGGTCAAAGGAGTTACGTTTATTTCACAGGAAAAGGCGACGTCCCAATCACCCGAAGCGCTCTTACTCAATGTACAGGTCTTGATCTTTCCTTCTATAGGGCGATGCATTTTCACTCGAATAGACCCTATTTTTGACAGCTTGAGTTCCTGACCGATGAGCAAGAAACCACTTTGCGGATAACAAAAGCTATTATATCTATGCACACCGCGAAATCGTGGAAAACCAGGTTTTTCTCCTGCTTTAGTTCTTCGAAAAAATGCTTGAAAGGCCTTATCCAAACGATCTACTACATTTTGCAACACTTGAGAGTGTATTGTTTCGAGGGAAAGTCTTGCTAGCTTCAATAGGGGCAGGAACATGAGTTGCTGATATTTAGATAGAGACATGTCTAGTTCTTCATAAGACAATTTGCGTTCTTCGAGCAACTCATTGTAAAGCCATCTACACTCATCTAATTGAGCTTGAAGCGCCTTTGCCTGCTTCTTGGTGAGACGTAATCTGAATAGAAATGATTTCCGCACTAACACGGAACTATGCTATGCTTTGGTCTATGAATCTGTCAACCGATTTAAGAAGAGGTAGAACGTGCGTTTTTTTCATGCACGTTCATTTAGTCTTTGTCACAAAATACCGGCGAGATGTGTTTACTAAACAAATATTAGATGAGCTGAGAGCGATTTTTACCAAATCTTGAACAGCAAAAATCCCCTCAGGTTTAGGCGCGATTCATCGCGTCCACGGATAAAAGTCCTATGAAGATCGATTTTCTTATTGCTGACAACCCCTATGATACAACGCCCTATTTTGCAGAAGGTTTTATTGCTGCGCTACAAAAAGGGGGGGCAGATGTGCGCTCACTCAAAATTACGCCTGCAACATTTGTAGACGTGTGCAAGAAAATTCAGGAGAGGAAACCAACTCTTACCCTCTCTTTTTCAGACATCACAGATGGAGGGGGCAACTCCCTTGGCAACTGCTTACAAATTCCTCACTTCACCTACATGCTTGATCCCGCCATCTATTTTCTCTATCATTTACAGGGTAGTTACTCTTACGTCTCCTGTGTTGATCAAGGCGATGTAGAATTTGTTAAAAATCTCGGTTTTGAACGCGTGAGTTTTTTGCCACACGCGGTTGATGGAAGGGTAAAATGCTACTTTGAAAGCCCATCCTATGATGCAGTCTTCTTTGGAACCTGTATCGACTATGAAGCGCTCAAACTTCCGCCCAATCTTATGGAAGCAGCAAATCGTGTCTTGACATCTGATGTTTCTATTCTACAAGCACTTATTGATCTTAAGACTTCGGATGAAAATCTTGTCCCCTCCTTTCACCTTGTTGATCACTACACCCGTGGAAAAGAGCGCGTAGAACTAGTTAGTGCGATGCCAAGTGTATCAATTTGGGGAGGAGGCCCTTGGGAGAAATACGCCTCACACGCATCAATTTATGATCCCATCGAATTCAATGAGGCAATTGATATCATGCGTCAAGCAAAAGTTGTCCTCAATAGCTCATGTCGCTTCAAGCGAGGCTATCATGAGCGCATTTTTTATGCTCTTTTAGTTGGAACACCTGTCATCACAGCTGAAAATCCACTCCTGAAGGGCTTTGAAGGGGTTTTAACCTACAAGCCGGGTGAGTGGGAGTCTGCCCCTGATTTACTAGAAAAAGAATTTTCTATTGAGGCTGGTCAAGCGCGCGTAATAGACGAGCATACGTGGGATAGCCGCGCAAAAGAACTTCTCATGAAATTTTAAACTTAAGTAAGAAAAAAATGCGTAGGTGAGTTACCTAAGAGCCTGTTTAGGATCTCCAAATGACTGCTTTTTGGATCTCTTTTTGTAAAAATTGCGATCAATTTTTGGCTAAGTCGGTAAACTTGGCCTGCGAATCGGTCGCAGTTTTTACAAAAAAATCTCTCAAAAATCAGTTGATTTGGAGATCCTAAACAGGCTCTAAGGGCCCGTCCAAGAATAACTTCATCATCTCAGACTGCGCCAAAGCCCCGCGGTTGAACGATCGCAAACGGG
>CAMAUB010000075.1 GCA_945861315.1 Chlamydia trachomatis | reverse complement strand
CTTTTGTTGGACGCTCAGGTAAGCATGTCACGATGAATAAAATTCGTGAGCGCTTACTTCATGAGAAGAAGGCAAATATTTCCTATGATATTCAAACATTTGACAAAAAGATGAGCATTTCCGGGCGTGGAGAATTGCATATTGCAGTCCTGCTTGAAGCGATACGCCGAGAAGGATTTGAATTTTGTGTCTCTAAACCACAAGTTATTTTGAAAGAGATTGATGGAAAAAAATGTGAACCGATTGATCGTGTTTACATTGATGTTCCTGAAGAGTTTGCAGGAAGCGTTATTGAGCAACTCTCTCGAAAAAGAGGAGAGATGCAGCATCTGAATACGGATGAGCATAAAATTAGCCACATGGAATTTCTCATTCCTACACGTGGACTGATGGGATATCGTAACGATTTTCTTACAACAACAAAAGGACTTGGAATTTTAACATCGATCTTTGAAGAGTACGCTCCTCATAAAGGAGAGATTCTTGGAAGACCTCGCGGCGTTTTAGTTTCAATCTGTCCTGGTAAAGCAAATGCTTATGCAGCCTTTACATTGCAAGATAGGGGAACTCTTTTTGTCCCAGCTGGCCAGGAAGTTTATGAAGGGATGATTGTCGGAGAAAATAATCGTGATAACGATCTCATCGTCAACATTACTAAAGCCAAGCAATTGACAAACGTCCGTGCTTCTGGAACAGACGAAAATCTTGTTCTCTCACCGCCTCGCTTATTTTCACTTGAAGAAGCAATCACCTATGTCGAAATCGATGAATGGATTGAAGTCACTCCAGATGTTATTCGGCTGCGCAAGATCTATCTAACAGAGAATGAAAGAAAGCGCTCTGGCATCAAGCGTTTATAAGCTGACAAGATGACCCTCTCAGTTGTTTTCCAATCTAGACATGGATCTGTGATAGAGACACCATACTCTAGATCATCACTGATTAATTGAGATCCTTCACAAATATAACTCTCTAACATAGCTCCAACAATTTGACGATTCCCTGACTCAATTTGGTCAATAATCGATTCGAAAACAGGGACCTGATTGGCAGCAATTTTTGTGCTATTATCGTGAGAACAATCAATAACAAGCGAATCTCTTACTCTAGATTTTTGACACTTCATAAGAGTGGATGCAATATTTTGCGGTGCATAATTAGGTCCATTTTCACTCCCCCTTAAAATGATATGACAATAAGGATTTCCTGCCGTGTCAATACGTGAGAGTTGTCCATTTTGTCCGACACCTAAAAAAACATGGGGAGAATTTGCTGAAATAATACCTTGAATAGGAGTATCGATATTTCCATCAACTGTGTTCTTAAATCCAATCGGCATTTCTAATGAAGAGGCCATTTGTCGATGAGGGGGGGAGGCAGATGTGCGTGCCCCAATACAACCCCAAGAGAGATAATCCGTGTAGTAATGAGACGTTGTCATTTCCAAAATCTCGCTTCCAAGGGGAATCTTCATGTTAGTTAAGTCCGAAGCGAGTTTGCGCGTTAAACGCACTCCCTTTTGCATCTCATAAGAACCATCCAAATCTGGGTCATAGAGCATCCCCTTCCATCCAATTGTTGTCCGTGGCTTTTCAAAATAGGTGCGCATAATCATCAAAAAACGGTTGGAAACTAAATCAGATAGTCTCTTAAATAGAAGACCGTACTCATAAGCAGCTTCCATATCATGGATGGAACAAGGGCCAACAATCAAAAGGATACGAGGATCTTTTCTATCAAGGATCGCCTCAATCTCTTGTCTAGAGTTAAGTATAAATTTTAATTGTTCATTTGTTAGAGGAATTTCTTCCTGAAGCTGTTCAGGAGTAATAAGGGGAGCTGTCAGCTCATCGCGTTCAATTGTTAGCAGTGTCATAGAGAAACCAAATTATCATATTACGGACTTTCTGAAAACTCTCTTGACACTCATTCAAATAAGTGCTACAATCCGTGTACGAATTGTATGAACCTTATTCACTTATTTCAAAAAATCGATAACCTAGTTTGGCAACCTTTGTTTGTTGTTCTGCTAGGGATTGGAGTTTATCTCACGTTCAAGCTACGTGGGCTGCAGTTTCGCTACCTTTGGTATAGCCTTAAACTTGCATTTAAACGTCATGACCATACAGCAGTTGGCGACATTTCACAGTTCCAGGCTTTAACAACAGCTTTGGCTGCAACAATTGGTATTGGAAACATTGCGGGCATTGCCACAGCGATCTCTATGGGGGGGCTTGGCGCTCTTTTCTGGCTATGGGTGACAGCTCTTATTGGGATGTCAATAAAATATTGTGAAGCGACCCTTGCCATTAAATACCGCTCTATTGATGAGAAGGGTACCATGTCAGGTGGCCCCATGTATTATATCAGTCGAGGTCTTGGCTGGAAGTGGCTAGCTGGAAGTTTTGCCTTTTTTGGAGCTGTTTCGGCTCTTACAACTGGAAACCTTGTCCAATCTAACTCTATTGCTTCTGCCATATCTGGTTATTTCCATATTTCAGATTGGATCACAGGTCTTGTCCTGGCTGTCTGCACAGGCGCTGTTTTGATTGGAGGGATCAAATCGATTGGAAAAGTGACCTCATTTCTTGTACCCATCATGGCTCTTTTCTATATTTGCACAAGCATTGTCGTCCTTGGAATCTTTTACTATGCAATTCCAGAGGCACTAATGACCATAATAAAGAGCGCCTTTACAGGCCAAGCTGCTATAGGAGGATTTGCAGGATCAACCATTATGATTGCTATCCAGATGGGGGTCTCACGCGGCGTCTTTTCAAACGAATCTGGCCTTGGATCTGCTCCTATAGCTGCAGCTGCTGCAAAAACAGACTACCCCTCACGTCAAGCATTGATCTCCATGGTTGGCGCTTTTATGTCGACAATCGTGTGTACCTTTACAGGTTTGGCTATTGCTGTCACACACGTTCTTGGAGGAGTGGCCCCCGATGGCTCTGTACTCAATGGCGCCTATATGACTGTTATGGCCTTTGAAAAAGCATTCCCCTACGGAGGCACCTTTGTGATCATTGGCTGCATCTTGTTTGGGCTTTCAACTATTATTGGATGGGCTTATTACGGAGAGAAATGTTGTGAATACCTCATGGGTTACCGCTCTGTTTTCTATTACCGCATATTTTTTACCATCTGCGTCTTCTTCGGTGTGATGGTTCCTCTTGAGTTGGTCTGGCCTATTGCAGATATTACCAATGCGTTCATGGCCCTGCCAAACCTGATTGGAATTGTTGCTTTAACAAGCGTTGTTTGTCATGAGACAGATATCTTTTTTAAAAGGATTGATCAAAAAGTCGTTGCATAATACCTTTAGCTTGGATGAGTATATGACCGAAGATAATGAAACTATTGAATCAGACCAAATCTACAAAGCAGTGGACTCTGCTGCAAAACTAGAGGTTCTAAAAACAGTGCTTGCAGTTGCAAAGGTTAAAAAGAAGAAATCGAAAGTGGATAACTCGGATAGCCTGCTTCAGACATATCGAGCAGCAGCAAAAGAACCCTTAACAGCTAATAATCGAAATGCACACCTCTTCAACATCGGTGAAACAATTCACCACCTAGAGTCTCAAGCGAAGGATGTGACTCTATCAAATCACCCGCAAAAAGCTCAGCTACTTGTCCAACTTGAATACGCGTTAGAAAAAGCTGAATCGACCAAAGGGCACCTCATCCAGATGGAGAAAAAACCTGAGCACTTAAAACTAGCTCAACAAGGTTTAGACTTTTTAAAGACTTTTCATCTAGCTTCTTAGAAACGAGAGAGTTTCTCATTGAGGGTGTCGAGCTCTTGCTTGGCAATTTTCATCTCATTTTGTTTTGATTCAACAAGATCAGCTTTTGCTCTCTCTAAAAAACTTGGGTTTTCAAGCAGCTTCTGAATGCGCAAAAGATTTTCCTCAAGTCGCTCTTTCTCTTTTTGAAGACGATTTTGCTCCTGCTGTGCAAGCTCATTTGGAAGGGGAATGACAACAGTTAGATTGCCAACAGCTCCTGTTGCGCAAAAGGAGAGTTTCGGAGCACTTTTTGTGACTTCAACCTTATTAGCTTTGACAAGCGCTCCAATGATTTCTGGGTGAGCAAAAGTGCCGACTAGATAAATGTCTGTTGCTACGTGAGTTGGGATTTTCATCTCACCGCGGATATTGCGGATGGTGTAGATCACTTTTTGGGCAAAGGCAAACTCTTCTTCAATCTCTGGATGGATATCTTCTTCGGCAATCACAGTTGGATAGGGAGCAACTGCGCATGCAGGGGAGTTTAGTGACTCAATCGTGATTGCTGTGTAGGGATCAACATCTCTTTTTTGAAGATTTGGGAAGTGTCCTTTGAGAATTTGGAAGAGCTCTTCTGTAATAAAGGGAGCCATTGGGTGAAGCAGGCGGATCATATTACAAAGAACAATGGTTAGGATTTTTTGTTTTATTGTTTTTCCAGCACTAGTTTTGCTTGCAAAAAGGATTGGTTTGGAGATTTCGACGTAGTAGGCGCAAAATTCTTTCCAGAAAAAGTCGTAGGTCAGTTGCGCTGCTTCATCAAAGTGGTATCCTTCCAAACTTTTGTTCACCTCGCGGTTGAGTCGTCCCATAGCAGAGAAGATCCAGCGATCTTCAAGCAGAAGGTCGGCTTTGTTAATCCCACGGCTTAATTCTTCTGATGTAAGCCCTTCAAGGTTCATGAAAACGAAGCGCGCTCCATTCCAAATCTTATTAGCAAAGTTTTTAAACTCTTCAAAGCGACGACGATCAAGGTCGATTTGAGGGGATTGATTTGCAATAGAGCAAAGGGTCATGCGCAGCGCATCAGTTCCATAATCTTCAATCAGTTCGAGCGGGTCGATCACATTCCCTTTAGATTTTGAGAGTTTCTCCCATTTGGAGAAAACATCTTTGGGAAGAGCTTTGCCAAGGTCGTAGCTCTTTTTCTCCTCTCCTGTGATATAACTAATGCCGCCTCCCTCTTGATTGCGCCAGTAAGAGCGGCCGTAGACAAGGCCATGGAGGAAGGTTTCAGGAAAAGGGGGTTTACCAAGTGCATACTCTCCCATAAGGATCATACGAGCAACCCAGAAGAAAAGAATGTCGTGGCCTGTCACAAGAACGCTGTTTGGATAGAATTTTTCTAGATCAGGGGTTTTTTCGGGCCAGCCAAGCGTGCTAAAGGGCCAAAGGGCAGAGGAGAACCATGTGTCAAGTACATCAGGATCTTGCTCCCAAAGATCTGGATGCTTTGCCACTTCATCTGGAATGCCTTCGCCATCATGGCAGATCATTGTCCCATTTTGCTTGTGGTGCCATACAGGAATGCGATGTCCCCACCAAAGTTGGCGGCTAATACACCAGTCGCGCAGGTGATCAATCCAGTGGAAGTAGGTATGTTTCCAGCTCGGTGGCAATAACTTTACCCGCTCATCTGTAACAGCAGCCTTTAGCTTTGGGGCAAATGTTTTCATCGAAACAAACCACTGCTTAGAAAGCATCGGCTCAATGACTGCTTTTGAGCGATAAGAAACCCCGACGCGCAATACATGTCGCTCTACCTTCTCTAAGAGTCCTCTCTCTTTCATTTGCTCAACAATAGCTATACGCGCCTCTTCCCGAGACAAACCTTTAAATGGACCCCCATTCTCATTGAGATGTCCATTTGTTGTCATCACGTTGATCATCTCAAGATTGTGGTTAAGTCCAATCTTATAGTCGTTAGGGTCGTGCGCGGGTGTGATCTTGACCATTCCCGTTCCAAATGTTGGGTCAACATAGGGGTCGGCAATAATTGGAATTTCTCGGTCGACAAAGGGGAGTTTTACTCGCTTGTTGAGCAGGTGGTGGTAGCGCTCATCTTTTGGATTGACTGCTATGGCTGTATCACCAAGCATCGTTTCTGGTCTAGTTGTTGCAATGTAGACATAACCGAGGCCATCAGTTAAATGATATTTAAAGGTCCACAAAAAGCTGTCGCGCTCTTCATACTCAACCTCATCATCAGCTAAGGCCGTTTGGGTAATTGGATCCCAATTAACAAGATAGTCACCCTGATAGATTAACCCTTCATCAAATAGTTTTTTAAATAAAGAGCGTACAGCTGTGTTACATCCCTCATCCATTGTGAAGCGCAACCGCGACCAATCACATGAGAAACCAAGAGATTTTAGCTGTTTTAAAATTGTTTCTTCGCTTCTCTCTTTCCACTGCCACACATGCTGTAGAAACTCATCTCTCTCATAGTCGTTGCGCCTTTTACCCTCAGTTTTCAAGAGGTGGCGCTCAACAACCGTCTGGGTTGCAATGCCGGCATGATCTGTTCCTGGAATCCATAGAGCTTCAAAGCCAGACATCCGTTTCCAACGCGTGAGAATATCAATGAGTGTGCCAACTAGTGCATGTCCCATATGGAGAATGCCAGTCACATTAGGGGGGGGGATTACGATGCAGTAGGGAGGGCGTTTGGAAGTGGGATCAGCAACGAAAAAACGTCCCTCTTCCCAGAAGGCTGACCACTTAGCGTCTGTTTCTTTAGCTATATATGCTTTGGGTAAATCCACCGGGTTAGTTTACACGCTTTGCCGTTTGTTTGATAGGAATTTCGAAAAAGAAAATAGAGTTCTTGAAAGATATCTCTTAATTCGCTACATAATAACCTGAGTTTTGGGTTTATCCCGTAGAAATCTCCTCTGAATATCTACGGGATAAAC
>CAMAUB010000074.1 GCA_945861315.1 Chlamydia trachomatis | reverse complement strand
CAATGAAAATGTCATCGGCAGTTTAAAGCGTTTTAAAATTCTGTCTGATCGTTATCGAAATAGGCGCAAAAGGTTCACTCTTCGATTCAACTTAATCGCTGGGATTTACAACTTGGAGTTAGCAAAATGAGTTTCGAAAGAGGTCTACTGTTTAAGAGGAATTTTCCTCAATGGAGCAAGTGTTGTTCCAGCAACCGCTGTTGCCCTTGCAACAGAGCATGTTACCAAACCCCATTTTGGAGAGGTTGGAGCGAGTTTTATTGCAGGTCTAGCTTCTGCAGTTGTATGCACAGCTCCAGAGGCGATTGTTCAAGCTAAGCAAGGCTCTCTAAAGCCTATTGCTGTATGGAGTATTATCCGTACAGCAAAAGGCTCGTGCCTTCGTGGTGTTAGCGCAGTTGCGATGCGAGAGGGGCTTTATGCTCCAAGCTATATGGTTTTAGCTCCATTTGTAGGAAAAAAGCTAGAGCCACATCTCGAAAAGCCTTGGATGAGATCTATTGCTGGAGCAATTATTTCAGGAGCTTTTGTGGGCTGCCTCTCAACACCCTTTGATGTGTTGCGCGCCGCAAAGCAAGATCACCTTTGTGAAAGGCAAGTAGCTCATACCTATAGTCAGATTTTTTCTGATCTAGGGGTCAAAGGCCTTTTCCGAGGGATGACGCACCGCTCATTGGCTTGCATTATGGCTATTTACCTCATGAATGAGGGGCGATCTGGATTAGCTAGGCGAAAAACAGATTGTGAATAAAACCAGCGATCACAAAGAAGATGATCATCGACATGATGTCGTTGAAGGCTGTGACAATCGGGCCTGAAGCGATTGCTGGATCAACACCAATTCTTGCAAAGAAAAAAGGAGAGGTAACACCCAATGTTGTTGCTGTCAGAGAGGCACTAAAAACTCCGGCAGCAACAACAACTCCAAGCTGGAGAGCTCCGCCGTCGAAATCACCCACCCCAAGACGGATAAGGGTGTAGATAATCACACCGCATAAGATTCCAAAAGTTGTCCCAGTCATTAATCCAATAGAGACCTCTTTTAAAACAGCGTCTCCTCGTTTTCCAGCAGAAAGAACGCCAATAGCCATGCTACGCACTAAGACAGTACTGCATTGAATACCCACGTTTCCAGACATTCCATTAATTAGGGGGATGAAAAAAAAGATCATACCAAGCAATTGTCCTTCAATTCCTTGGTAGAAAGACATGATAGAGGCGCTGACAAGCCCACCAAATAAGGTGACAAGTAGCCAAGGCGCGCGTGCTAAGAAGCGTTTAAAGATATGATCATACTCGCTAAGATCTTCGGCAGTACCAGCCATCCAGGCAATGGTTTCATCGGCAATATCTTCGATCGCTTCAACAACATCTTCATAAGTAATGACACCAACTAGAAAACCAAGTTCATTAACAACAGGAAGGGCTGGGATTTTATAGCGCTCAACGATATCAACAACCTCTTCTCGAGTCGCTTCAACGCGCACTTGGTGCTCTACTTGCCGCATCACCTGTTTAAGGGGAAGATGAGGCTGATTTACAATAAGATTGCGACCAGGCACATATCCTTGTAGCACCCCTTTATGATCGAGCACAAAAATACGCCGTGTCATATCGATGCCTGGATTATCGCGGATAAATGAGGCAGCTTCTGAAATCGTAGTCTCCATTGGAAAGGCAAAAAACTCATTAGTCATAAGTCCACCGGCACTATTTCGACTATGTTTTTCGAGCTCTTTAATCTGCGTAGATTTTTTTGGATCAAGGAGTTCTAACAAACGGCGGTAGCGGCGATCAGGAATATCATCGAGTACCCAAACAGCTTCATCCGCCGGCATATTAGAGATCAGCACCTTCACTTCTATATCATCGAGGTAGCGAAAAACCGCCCAACGTGTTGCGCTATCGGTATTGATCATAAAAGAGACTTTGGCATTGATATCAGGCAAGTTTTCATAAAGGACGTAGCGCGCATTTGGGGGAAGGCGAGAAGCTGCAAAGCCAAGGTCAATAGGGTTGTACTCAGAAGCGATTTTTGCCACATCGTGAAGATGGACATTAAATGTTGTCTTGTGAAAAGCTTCCTCTAGACGCTCAGAGAGTTCATCATCAAGATGACTTGTTCTAGAATCCATTAAATTTCCAACTGTGACGTGGTGCTCTTCTTTATCTGGGAGTTGAAAATCTGACATGACTCTAAGCCTCCCTTCGTGTGGTTAAAAATTCTATAAAGGGCTTGTATTTTTCGAGGTTAAGAAGCCAAGCATCGTGCTCAACCTCCTCAATGGAGGGTAAACCACTATTTGCTTCTGCTCTCAATAAATGCTCCATAGCACAATCGAGGTGTTTTGTAAGAGAGTAGAGACATGCTAGGTGATAGCTCGCCTCTGAATTACCAAGGTGTGCAGCAGAAAGAAGTGTACTCTCGGCACTGCTTTTTAATTTCTCGGCGTGTGCTGGAAGAGTTGGATCATCGATAAGCTCTGAGAGGAGTAGTTTTGTATAGCCGAGGAGGCAAAGAACACCGTCGTCCTCTGCTTGACGATTGCTAACAGTCTGAAATAATTCAATGGCTTCTTCAAGACATTCTAGATTACTCGTTAACTCTCCAAATCGAGAAAGTGATATACCAAGCTCATGCACAACACGCATATCTGTTGGTAGTTTGTAAAAAAGAGTTCTTAAGATTTCAGAAGCTTGCTCGTAGCTCTTCTCGTCTGCCGTTAAGTCACCTGCAATATTGAGCGCATGAGCATAGTGAAAAAGTGTCTCAGACTCTTCTCGAATAGAGAGCGATTTCTTAAATTTTACAATCGCCTCCTCAACAAAAGGCTCACTGTTTGTTTCAAATTTTGAAAAACGTAGAAGAGCGATACCAAAGCTCATGTGATAAAATGCAGAAAAAGGGCGAAGCAGCGTTAATCGCTGAATCATCTTCAAACTCTTTTGGAATAAAACTTTGTCCTTTTCAACAAGAGCCCATCCATAATAGGCTTGAAAAAGTCCAAACAAATGATCTGTGTTGGTACCATCTTTCTCAACCCCACTTTGGAAAAACTCAACAGCCTTTCTAAAGGCCTTTGGATCATTAAAATAAAGGGCGTGAGCTAAATAAGCTGAGCCAGCAGCATGGATCACCTTTTGATGATCTGGGACAGTGCTTAAGACACTTAATATGCGCTCTTTTCCTTCACTTAGAAGTTTTAGATCATCAAGAATAAAACCTAGAGACACAAGTGCATGACTCAAAAGAGCTGCCACCTTTAGAGGACTGCACTCTTGGATTTTCATCGAGGTGAGTTTTTCAATAGCCATTTCAAGCTGAGGAAGACTTTGGCTTTGCCATCCAGCTTTGAGATAAAGCTCTCCCCAATGGATCCAAAGATCTGCTTGGCTAGGTACAGCTGCTATAGCCTCTTCGATGATTTTGTTGGCGTGATCAAAATCAGCACGTGCATGCGTCAATTCAAAAAGCTTGATATGAGCGAGTGCATAACCCACCCATCCACTTGGAGTCTGCTGCTTATGCAAAGAGATCTTAAACATCTCAATGGCTTCTCGTAAATAGTATGGATTCCCAGTCAAATGGGCGTATGAGTGAAGGGTTTGACCAAAATTCACAAAGAAAAAGGCTTTTGTGGGCTTAAGAGAGAGAGCTTTTTGGAAATAATCAATCGCTTGTTTGAGATCAGAAATCTCACCAGAGCGATCGCTCAATTCTTTCCAGCCCTGTGCAAAGTCCCAAAGAAGTTGGGTGGAACTGCCGCCCAAGCGACAAGCCTCAGCATACTTATCAACAGCTTGTTCAAAAAATGTATCCTCAGAAATGTAAGACCCAAGCTCCATTAAAATATTACCCCAAAGGTGATATTCTTCTGCATTAGGTGACTTTATTTCAGAAATTTTATCTTGGGCATAGAGGAAGTAGCGCCCTTTTGAAGAAATCTTACCATAGGTAAAATAAAGACGGGCAGTCTCATAGGTATTCTCAGGGGCCAGATGAGAAAGGAATACGATTAACTCATGAAAAAGGGGCTCATTATTCTTGGGAATCACATGATCATCAAGCCAAGCAATGATGTAGTCGACGACTGTTTTTTTATCACTCGCTTCAAGATTACTCTCTAAAATTTCTTTTAGAAAAGAGCTAAGCTCATCGAGCCGCTCATTTTGCAGCAAATCGCAAAGCTGTGAGACTAGGGTAGCAGCTGACATGGCCTAATCCTCCTCTAGGAAAGGAAGATTCTACTCTTATTTTTCTTTTATCTCAACTAGAAAGGGGGGGTATTAGATTTAGCGGCACTAACTCTCTTCGCTTCAAACTCCCTTAGCGTAGCTTGCCGCTCTGGCATTTCCAGCCAATCGCTCCAAGTTTTCTTTTCACTTTCAAGCTTGTGGCGCAAATCTTTACTTTCAAAGAGCGGTTTCTCACCAAGAGCTAAACGAGCTCCTGTTGTTTCATACCCATCAAGGCCCAGTTTTGCAACGCGCCCTTTTAGATCTACGCTAGGAGTACTGCGAAGCTTATGATGTCTTAGATATTCTGTGTAGAGCAGTCGTGAGATTGCTTGCTCTCTTCTTTGTATACTTTTGCCAATATAGTGAGAGGCAATTCCAAGCAATGATATTCCAATAGATGATCCTACGAAGAGGAATGGGTTATGGATGAAAATAAGAGGCCAAATAAGAGCTTGGGTAGCAATCAGATCAGTCGCAATGATTGTGAACATACGTGTGCGGTACAGTTTTTTGTCGTGATGCTGAATCAAAGCTTGGAGGCGATTTTGCACTTTATCTGATGTGTCATGAACAAACAATTCTCTTGGGTATGGCTTGAAAGAGTCGACAAAACTGCGCCCAAAACGGGTCATCCAGCTCTGTTTTTGTGTGGAGATCAAATGCTCGATCCTCGCAAAATTTTCCCCAAATTTTCCCTGAGATAAAAGTGTTAGACGATTATCCTCAAGCGCTTTAATATCTGCAGAGTATAAAGGGGCTTCTGGGTCAAATTCGTGAACAATCGTTTCTACGACAGATAAGCGAACACATTGAGCTGGAATACGATCAAAAAGAGAGATGAACTCCAGCTCAGAAAGCTTAGTCAAGTCATAACCTCTGAGAATCGGATTCATAATATAGGGGTGACTAGCTTGTAGCTGAGTCATTAAATTCGTGCGGAAAGCTTGGTTTGTTTTGAAATTTTCAAAGTGTCGCAAAATAGCCTGAATTTCTAGAACACGAACACCCTCCATAAGAGCTTCTGCTTTCTTATCTGGAGATTGAGCAAGGATTTTTCTCATTTTTGAGAGAAGATCACTTTTCGCTTTGATCGAAACGGCCGCTCCAGCCTCAGCTTGAAGTGAGGCAATTTCGGCCCCGACCTCGGGATAGGTATGTTCTTCTAGGTATAAGCGAAGCTTGGAGATTTCTTTATCTTGCTGCATCATGTAGTGAGTAATCTCACAAGTCTGTCTAACGCCCTCATCAGGACTTAGTTGTAGACGAATACGCTCTAGCTGCACGAGTGTGATTTTATAGCTTTCTTTCTGATGTGCTTCGAGCGCATCAATTCTATGTTGATTAGCATCAATCATCTTCAATAAGTTTGATCGAACCTTTTCAGGAGCGTCTCTCTTGGTACAGCGCATCAAGAAATCTTGTTGGCTTTTGCAATCATCTGTTAGAACAGTGTGTTGTTGTAAAAGGCAATCGAAGACTGCGCTCAAAGAGTCGTCATAGATCTTGTAGTACATCAAGCGTTGAAGAATGCTAGGCATATCTTTCAAAATAGAATCAGCAGGATTAATTGTTAGGTTAAGACCATTGGCAAGATCTTGAATGAATTGAGAATTTTGCTGGATAAAATTCATATAGCGATCGCGTGCTTCATCAGGAGGTATACGGGGATCTACTATCTGAATTCCTTTAAGCTCTGCAAGACGGGCTCTACCACTCTCGTTTCTTTTTCCAGTCTCACGCTCACGTATCTGGATCAACTGCAGCATGCAGGCGAACTCTCTTTCCTGGAACGCATTAGCAAAGTTGAAGGTTTCTTGCAAAGCATGTGGAGCTGCTGCTGCCGCTTGAGCGTAGGAGCGTCGCGCGTGATGTTTTATTAAGAGATTGATCCGCTTAAGTTCAGTTTCTAATGGAGCGCGTAGCTTAGGGTCATCAGTTTGCCCAATCACAACTTCATATTTTGCTTTGAGATCTTCTAAACTATCACAATGTGCTGCATGATCACTCAATGTTTTGAGTTTAGCTACAATTTGTGGTCTTTGCTCAGCAGTTGCCGCTTGAAGGGCTTGCTGGTGTGTACGTAATGGGTCAATTTTAAATTGGATATGACTAGCATTTGCAGCTATACGGTAGCGCGCCTCGTTTGTATAGTCGATTCCAAGAGCATCAAGACGCCTTTTTGCGTCCATAGGCGATTCGGGGTGTTTTTGCTCGAGCTCACTGCTATTTCGAAGGTGATGGTAGACTCGTTTGTCAACAGCTGGAAGGTCGCTGACATGGTGAGGTGGCTCCTGTGAGTTGATCATGTTAAGATATAGGGCGTCTTCAGCTTGCTGCTCACGAATCATGATTGCCTTGAATTTCAAAACACCCGAGATAAGACTTGAAATGATTCCAACACCTAAACTAACACCAAGCGGCATCCAGATCGACATGTTAGTTCCAAACATGACATAAGCGGTCAAAGCACATAGTCCAAGCGAGGTGACAACAGAA
>CAMAUB010000073.1 GCA_945861315.1 Chlamydia trachomatis | reverse complement strand
CTGTGCGACAGACCAAAGAGTAGGCATCTGTTGTTCCCACTTCTTTTCAAAAAGAGTGGCATAAGGCAAAAGATATTCATGCTGCGTTTTTTGATGAAGATAATCTAAAATCAGATTTATCTTCTCATAGTTTGTCATAAACTTCAGGTCAAAGGCCCAGGTTGGATAGGGAATAATTGGCGCTAAAAGAGGATCTTCTCGATATGTCATCTGACTTTGTAGTGCTTTTTGTCTTGCCTCTTTCGATCTAGGATTGCTTTTCGGATCTTTCACAAATCCAGTCATAAAAAAGCAGAAAAGACTTAACTGCAAAAGACACATTGTCCAAAAAACCCACCGATAGCGCAGTCCAATCAAAAAGAATGGAAATGTGAACATCAAGATATTATAGAAGAGATCAATCGGTTTTGAATAAAAGCCCTTATAGAAGAGATAGCGCAAAAGGGGGAAGTAGGGTTTCTTATTCCAAATGATTAAAAGGGGCTTACTATTGGCTAAAAAAGGTGCATAAAGCCCAATGAGAAAAAACAATACCAACAAAATAAGCGCAACCATGCCGACTTTGCTTTTACGGAATTGATTCCAAACGACTTTGCGATAACTATCAACAATCATTGAAGCTCATCGTATCGCTTAATCTTGAAAAATGCAAGGAGTGCGCTATAGTCGATTAAATCCGGAATGATAATTTTGACGCAGGTAAAAATTATCATTCCGGATTTAATCGACTATAGAGGCAATTGCAAAACTCGAGCTAAGTTGCTCAAAACCAGCCAGATAAATTTTTTCGTAAAAATACACAAGTGCTTATGGTTAAGGACTTAGCTCGAGTTTTGCAATTGCCTCTATACAACATCAGTTCTTCAAGGAAAGGAGGAATTCAGCATTGCTACTGGTCTTCTTCAAGCGGCCAATTAGAAGGTTCATCGCATCAATTGGTGTAAGATCTGACGTCGCTTGGCGAAGTAGGTAGATCTTTTCAAGCTCTGATGGATGGTAGAGAAGCTCTTCTTTACGTGTTCCACTCTTAATAAGATCAATAGCTGGGTAAACACGGCGGTCTGAAAGACGTCTATCTAAGACAAGCTCCATGTTTCCTGTTCCTTTAAATTCCTCAAATACAACCTCATCCATGCGAGACCCGGTATCGATAAGAGCCGTTCCAAGGATAGTAAGAGAACCGCCATTTTCAATGTTTCTAGCAGCTCCAAAAAAGCGTTTTGGTTTGTGCAACGCGCTCGCATCAACACCACCTGTCAAGATTTTGCCTGAGTGAGGCTGTACGGTGTTATAAGCACGCGCTAGTCGGGTAATAGAGTCAAGGAGGATGACAACATCTTTGCCATGTTCAACAAGGCGGCGAGCGCGCTCAATGACCATCTCAGCGACTTGAATGTGTCTATCTGGCTCCTCATCAAATGTCGAGGCAACAACTTCTCCCTTGACGATGCGGCTCATGTCTGTGACTTCCTCAGGTCTCTCCCCAATCATCAGAACAATCAAGACAACTTCTGGGTGATTGACAGCAATAGAGTGAGCAATATTTTGCAAAATGATGGTTTTTCCAGTACGAGGAGGAGCTACAATCAGGCCGCGTTGCCCTTTTCCAATTGGAGCCGCAAGGTCAAGCACTCGCTCTGAAATGCGGTCTCTTCCTGTCTCCATAATCAGTCGTTCTGTTGGATAGTAGGGAGTGAGGTTTTCAAAAAGAACGCGTTCTTGAGCATGGTCTGGGGGGGCTCCATTGACTTGGTCAACCTTAAGAAGAGCAAAGTATTTTTCCTTCTCTTTAGGTGGGCGGATGGTTCCTTGAATGGTATCTCCCTTTTTAAGGTCAAAGCGACGGATTTGAGCAGGGGAGACGTAGATATCTTCAGCCGAGGGAAGGTAGTTATAGATAGGTGAGCGAAGAAAGCCAAAAGCATCAGGAAGAACTTCAAGGACTCCTTCTGCAATGAGGAGTTCTTCTGGGTGTGAAGATTTAATTTTAACAATTTCAAAAACAACCTGAGATTTTGTAAGTGTAGCTAAGTTTTTAATTCCATAGTCTTTAGCTTCCTTTGTCAACCCCTCAATGCCCATTTGTTGTAAATCGGCAATCTTGGTCACTTTAATAGGACCCTTGGGAACCGCTGGGGGAACCACTTGAGCTTGTACAAGCTCTTTAGGAAGGGCTATTTGTTCCGGTAGTGTGTCTGACACCATTTCCGTTGGGGGTGTCAATGTGGAACGTTTCTTCTCTTTTGGAGTTTCTGAAACTGTAGATTTTTCTTCGTTCATTGTTGTATCAATTGGTTATAAAGGGTTTTAACATTTTGTTTGAGTTCATCGATCGTACCATTATTTTCAAGCACGAAATCAGAACGATTCATCACTATTTTCTGCGGCAACATGCGAGCTTTTCGCTCTTTGGTCATCATGATTTTTTTACTCTCTCTTCTTGTGTCTGAAATAATGGCAATACTCTTATCAAAGAATTTATCAAAGCCGGCCTCAAAGAGTAAGGGTACTTCTGCAACAAAAAGAGAGTCTTGGTTTTTAGAGATTTCGAGATATTTTCTTTCTAATTCCTTCAAAACTTGAGGATGAATGATTTCTTCTAATTGATCGAGTAGGTCAGCGTTATCAAAAACACGTTGGGCTATTTTGTCTCGATCAATCCGTCCGTCAACAACAACTTCATTCCCAAATAGAACAATCACTTTTTGACCGGTCTCTGTTTTGGGAGAAAGCAGTTGGTGGACGATGATGTCTGTACTGATATAACAGGCGCCAAGCTGTTCAAAAAATTGACAAGCTGTCGTCTTACCGGCACCTAAAGAGCCTGTAATGGCTATCTTTTTAGATTTTAGCATGAACCCCAATTTTTGCCAATATGGATATCTACAATTAAAGGAACTTTTAATTGGTACACACCTTCCATTGTATCTTTTACAAGTGATTGTAGGTGAGGAAGTTCCTCATCAGGCGCTTCAAAAATTAATTCGTCATGTACTTGGAGGATCATTAAGCTCTTCAAATTTTTTTGGATGAGAAGCTTATCAATTGTTAGCATGGCTTCCTTAATAAGATCGGCTGCACCCCCTTGCAGGGGTGTATTGACTGCCAGTCTCATTGCAGCTGCCCTTAAGATAGCATTACTACTATTGATCTCTGGGATGGGTCTTTCACGACCACTCATTGTGACCGCTTTTCCCTCTTTCTTAGCAGTTTCTGTACTTTGCTTTACATACTCAAAAACTTTTGGATAGCGTTTATAATATGCATCGATAAAGGTGGCGGCATCGTGTATATCGATTTTTAATTCACGGGAGAGGCCAAAAGCTTGTTGTCCATAGACAATTCCAAAATTAATTGCTTTAGCTTGATGCCGCTGCTCTTTTGAAATCGTATCAACGCCAAACATCAAGCGTGCTGTATAGGCATGAATATCTTCACCCATTGTAAATGCTTTGATTAATGTAGGATCTTCCGAGAGATGGGCGAGCAAACGCAGTTCAATTTGAGAGTAGTCAGCACTAAGATAGCTCCAGCCATTTTTCTCTGGGCGAAAAGCTTCCCGAATCCGTCGTCCTTGTTTGGTACGAGTTGGGATATTTTGGAGGTTTGGATCTTGACAGGAGAGGCGCCCTGTTGCGGTGATAAATTGACTAAATGTTGGGTGTATGCGACCTGTTTTAGGATCTACCTCTTTTGGAAGCGCTTCAATATAGGTAGATTTCAGTTTATCAAGTGTGCGAAAATTAAGAATTTCCTCAGCAATAGGATGTTCAAAAGCAAGCTCTTCTAGGACTTCAGCGCGTGTAGAGTGGCCAGACTTGATCTTTTTCAGAGGTTGAATACCAAGTTTCTCAAACAAAATTTCCGAGAGTTGCTTTGGAGAGTTGAGGTTGAATGTTTCCCCCGCTAAATGGTAGATTTTTTTTTCAAGAACTTCAATCTCTTTTGAGATCTCACTATCCATTTCTTGGAGCAGAAGGGTGTCGAGGTACATTCCTGCGCGCTCCATTTTCATCAAAACTGCACTCAAAGGGAGTTCAAGCTCAAACAATAGCTTCTCCATCTTTCGCTTCTTCAACTCAACTAAAAGACGCTCATAAAGACGATAGGTATAGTCAACATCTTCACAGCAGTAGTGAGCCACTTTTTCAATTGGAACATCGTGCATGCTGATCTCTTTCTTCCCTGTTCCAATAAGGGATTTAATCGAGGTCTTCACTTTGCCAAAATACTCCAAAGCAAGGATATCAAGAGAGTGGCGGCGTGATGAAGAATTTAAAAGGTAGGAAGCTAAGATCGTATCAAAACAGATGTGGGGCAGTTCAATCCCATAGTTTGCCATGACATGGGCGTCGTACTTGATATTGTGCCCAATAAAGTGAGCTGTTTTGAAGATAGGCTTTAAGTGTTCAAGCGCTCCCATTCCGAGTTTGCCGTTCACAGGCACATAATAGGCTGAGCCTGCTTTAAGACAAAAGCCCATCCCGACAAGCTCTGCCTGCAATGGTTTGAGTGAGGTTGTCTCCACATCAAATGCAACAAGTTTTGCTCTTACTAGCTTTTCGATGAGTATTTTAAGGCTTTTCTCATCATCGACTAGGAGGTATTTCTTTTCTTCACTCCCTTGTTCAACCGCTTGTTCAACCGCTTGCGTAAGACCTAGTGCCTTGACAAATGAGTTAAAACCATTTTCTAAATAGAATGCTTTTAAGTTTTCAAAGTTAGGCTCAAGCAGGGCAAAATGATCTTTTGGTGGATCAAATTTGACATCTGTTTGGATGGTAGCAAGCTTCTGACTTAGCAGTGCAATATCTGCATCTTCACGCAAGGTTTCTTGTTTTTTTGCCCCCTTCACTTGGTCTCTATGAAGAAGTAGATTCTTAAGTGTTCCAAACTCTTGCAGCAAGGGAACAGCTGTTTTGGGGCCAAATCCTTTTAGGCCAGGAATGTTGTCAGAGGTGTCTCCAATGATAGCAAGATAATCAACAATCTGGTCGGGGCGTACCCCATACGCCTGCTCCACACCTTTTGAATCTAAAATTAGATTATTTTTCCAAGTGTTGAGGACATAAATATTATCGTTGACAAGCTGGCATAAGTCTTTATCGCTAGAACAAAGAAAGACCTTCATTCCACAGCTTTCAGCCCACTTTGCAATGGCGCCCATTGTATCATCTGCCTCAACTCCATCAATCTCTATATGGGGAATTCCAAAATATTCGCAAAAAACTTTTGCTTTCGCAATTTGCTCAGGCAAATCTTCATTGTCACGGGTTCGATTTGCTTTGTATTCCTCATAGATATTTTTGCGAGACTGTTTATTATTAGGGCCATCAAAAACTGCGACAATATGATCTGGCTTGAAGTCCTGGATTAATTTGTTTATAGAGCGGATAAACCCAAAAAGAGCGTGAGTGGGCTCACCTGTTGCATTTTTCATGCTTGGAATAGCGAAGTAAGCTCGGAATATAAATCCCGAAACATCAAGAATAAATAATTTCATCGAATAAGTAGGTTCATTATGGAATATAGAGGTAGCTGTATGGGTCTGTCTTGGGTATTAAGAGCTCATGTTTGATGCGCCCTGTTAGTAGAGGAGAATTAATCGCTTTTTCTTTGAGGAGTTCTTTCCACCAAGACTTGGTCTTGAAGCTTACGACCTGATACTCTCCATCAATACCAGCAGCCGATACAAGTGCTTTAAGCGCATCATTTCTTGAAGAGACAGTTTCATCAATCAAACCAAAATGTTTTGCTTTGTAAGCTGGAAAAACGTTTGCTCCATGCTCTTTCGTCAAAGATTCTTGACTCACTTGTGGTCGATTTGAAATAACTGAGTTGACAAAGTCCCCATAGTAGAAATCAATGAGTTCCTGCCTGTTTTTCTGTTCATCCACTGTCCAAGCACGTGTTGGATTCATAGCATCTTTTCCACTACCAGCTGATAGAGTTGTTGCACTGATACCTATTTTTTCCATCGCTTCTACGATATTAAAAAAAGGAGGCCAAGAGACAACACCAACAGATCCAATCAAGCTCACTTCACTTGCAAAGATTTTATCTGTTGCACAAGCTAGGTAGTAGCCGCCAGAAGCACAAAGGCCATTGACAAATGTGAAGATGGGAACACCGTGGAGCTGTTTATACTCTTTGAGGTGGCGGTAGATGATATTTGTTTCATTCGCCCCTCCACCGGGGGTGTTGATATTGAGCAAAATCCCTTTGACACGTCCACCTTTGAACTCTTCTTCTCTAGAATCTAGTAAGATTTCTTCAATCTTCTCAGCAGTGATTCCATCCTTTCCAATTTCATCATCGATATCAATTTGCAAGATAACAGGGGCGGATGAGCTAAGCTCTTTTCGGCTTCCATTGGCATCGGGTAAAATATTGATTCCATGGCCAAAACTTTTTTCATCACCTGAGGAGAAAATACCAACTAGCAAAAAAATGAGGATTCCAAACCCGACAAGAATGCCAAGAGCACCAAAAAGTGTGACAAAAAAAGCTCTAAGCGAGCTAGAAAAAATTGATTCATTGATCATCTTCATTACTAAACAATAAAGAGGTCTCCTTTTCCGATCAATGATATAGTCGATTAAATCCGGAATGATAATTTTCACCGCGTCAAAGCTCTCGGGCTTGATAGATCGTAACTGACCCAATATTAGAAATATGGGGTCAGTTACGATCTATCAATCGCGAGGCTTTCACGCAGGTCAAAATTATCATTCCGGA
>CAMAUB010000072.1 GCA_945861315.1 Chlamydia trachomatis | reverse complement strand
AGCGATCTCCTTCTTGACTTACAAAAAGCTTGGGCAGATCACTTGTTTTTTCTTTCTTTAAAATAGGCTTCACAAGAAAAAGTTCGCTCGAAAGCAAAGAGAGGCCTCTTTGTGCTAAGGGATCAACCAATAAAATTCCTGCAGCATCACGTTTTTTAAGAAGCATTTGAATCATTGTAGCTTTATCCAAGGTTTGTTGCTCTTTAGCACTCATAGCTTCAAAAAACTGATTAGGTGTTTCACCGATCGAATAAGATGGAATCTTTGAATTGAAGTTATTAAATTGAGCGACTTGCTCTGTACTTGGATAGAGAAAATAATACTTCTCTTGCCGGGTTGAGTTATCTGTGTCCAATTTTGCTAGGTAGGTCTGCTCCCCTTTTTCTGGAATACGAATCAAAAGTTGTGTGTTGTCAATTGGCGCCCATATCGGTTGATAAAGCTGGGCATTTTCTGGCACCACAATCAAACTTCCGTCAGATGAGTCTGTTATTTGTAGATAAGAGATACTTGGTGCATACTCGATTAATTCACTTGCAAGCTGATTTATGCTGAGATCTTTTTCCTGAATTTTTATCTCGGAAAGAATTTTTGTAACCCCCTTCAAAACCATCGCTTGCTCAATAAAACGATCAGTAACTAAGGAGGTGACAATTAGCCCCACTTTATTTTCTACTTCGGAAAATTTGTCTGTAATGACTTTTCCAACTTCACTGATCTCTTTTTTTAAAAAAAATTTAGGAACGGCATAACTTAGAATTGCAACCACAATAAGGATAAGTGTCATGCTTAAAAATAATCTTTCCCAAATGCTCTTCATTTTTTAATGTATAAATCTTTTATTGATTTTTTTGGTAGAAAATGCGATTTGAATGATATGAAACTGCCTTTTTTCTCAATATTAATAATAAGCTTCTTTTTGCTGACAGGTTGCCATGGTAGTAAAAAAGATGTAAAACCCCCTGCAGTTGTCACCGCTTTTCGCATTGCTGCCAACACAATTCCAGCAGACTTTCAATTTGTTGGTGTTGCAAAAAGCTCTCATCCAGTTGAAATCCGCTCCCGCGTAGAGGGATATCTTCAAAGCATCAACTATAGCGAAGGGAGCATGGTTGACCCAGATAGTCTGCTATTTCGCATTGATCCAAGTCAGTTTGAAGCAAGCCTTCAGTTAGCAGAAGGAGAGCTTGCTCGTCAAAAAGCAATCTTGTGGGGAGCGGAAAGAAGTTTGAAAAGGCTTGAACCCCTTTATGAACAAAAGGCTGCAAGTCAAAAAGATAGAGATGATGCTCTCGCTCAAGTACTTGCTGGTGAGGCATCTGTCATCTCCACAAGTGCAAATGTGACACAAGCAAAACTCAACTTAAGTTATACCTACATTAAATCTCCCATTAAAGGATTAACGACTCGAGCGATTTATCGAGAGGGTAATTTGATCACGCCCTCCATTAATGGATTATTGACTTCAGTTTCTGTCATTGATCCTATTTGGGTGGTCTTTTCGATCTCTGATCAAGAACTGTTGCAAGCTAAAGCTGAGGGAAATACTCAACGATTAATCCTCCCTAAAGAGCAAAATTATACAGTCAAACTTAAATTAGCCGATGGCTCTCTATTTCCATCTATTGGGAAAGTCAATTTTTTAGCTCCTGTTCTAGATCCTGATACTGGCTCATTAGTAGTGAGATCTGAGTTTAATAATCCTAAGGGAGACTTATTACCGGGGCAATTTGTCAGCGCAACTATCAGTGGTGCAATGCGCCCTGATGCAATCATTGTTCCCCAATCAGCGGTTTTTCAAGGAAACCATGGAATGTATGTTTTTGTCATCGATGAGAATCAGATCGTTTCCTTAAGAGAGGTGAAAGTTGGGCAGTGGTATCAAACCTATTGGATCATAACCGAAGGAGTTCATCCTGGGGAATTAGTTGTTTCAGATGGAACAAATAAGGTTCAAAATAACTCGAAGGTAGTCATCTCTTCAATCACCTCTTACGTTGAAGATAGAGCCAAACAACCCGAAACTCAGGTTAAAACAGCGGCATAGCGATGATTTCTAGATTTTTTCTGAGCCGCCCTGTCTTTGCCTGTGTCATCTCAATCCTAATTGTACTAATCGGAATGACTGCGCTTACTCATCTTCCAATTGAGCAATATCCAAATATTGTTCCTCCGCAAGTTCAAGTCTCAATCTCATATCCAGGTGCAACAGGTCAGGTGATTGCAGATACAATTGCAGCTCCCCTAGAGACTCAAATCAATGGCGTTGAGAACATGATCTATATGTACTCTGAAAGTTCCTCAACGGGCAATTATATATTGAATGTCTTTTTCAAAATTGGAACAGATGTTGATCAAGCTCTTAATAACGTTCAAGATCGTGTTGATGTCGCAATGTCTCAGTTGCCGCAAGAGGCGCAGAAGGAAGGAATTCTTGTAAAGAAACAAACACCTAATATTTTGATGCTGGTGGCAATAGAATCTCCTGATGGTCGCTATGATGATATCTTTGTAAATAATTATGCAACCATCCAAGTGGCAGAGGTGCTACAGAGATTAAATGGTATCAGTAGTGCGTCTGTTATCAATGCTCAGAATTATGCAATGCGCATCTGGCTTAGGCCTGATGAGATGGCACAACTAAAAATTTCTACAAATGATGTTGTAACGGCAATAACAGAGCAAAACAACGACTACCCCCTTGGCCAACTTGGAATGCCACCAACTATTGGCGATGTCCCATTAGCTCTTCCTGTTACTTCGCTTGGACGATTAGCTACTGCTAAAGAATATGAAGAAATCATTTTAAGAGCTAACTCAGATTGTGCCACAGTTACAATTGGAGATGTGGGTAGAGCTGAACTGGGTGCACAAAGCTACGCTGTTAGCGGAACACTCAACGGAAAATCAGTAGCTTTGATTGCTATTTATCAGTTATTTGGAGCCAATGCCCTTGATATCAACAAAGAAGTTAACTCAACTTTAAAAGGTTTATCTAAGAGATTTCCACCTGGCTTAGAATATTCGATTCCATACAACACCACAACTTACATCAAAGTATCTATCAATGAAGTTGAGAAGACACTTTATGAAGCGGCTTGTTTGGTTGCTCTAGTTGTCTTTATTTTTCTACAAACAATGAGGGCAACACTTATTCCAGTCATTGCGATGATTGTTTCCATAGTCGGCACATTTATCGGCCTGCATGCCCTTGACTTTTCTTTAAATACATTAACCCTTTTTGGTCTTGTATTAGCCATTGGAATTGTTGTTGATGATGCAATTGTTGTCGTAGAGAATGTGGAGCGCAATATAAAAGAGAAGGGCCTAGCTCCTAAAGCGGCTGCCCTTGCAGCCATGGCAGAAGTTTCAGGCCCTATTTTTGCAATTGTCTTTGTTTTATGTGCCGTTTTTATTCCTGTCGCCTTTTTAGGAGGTATTGCGGGTGAGCTTTATAAACAGTTTGCTATCACAATTGCGATCTCTGTTATCTTTTCCGGAATTGTAGCTTTAACACTTAGCCCTGTTCTAGCAGCCTATTTTTTTAAAAAAGAGCACAAATCCTCTCGCTTAGGAGCCGCTTTTAATCGCTTTCTTGATCGAGTCACCAATATCTATGTTGCCGGGGCGAGCTGGCTCTTATTTCATCCAATCATAGGCCTCTTGGGCTTTGGAATGGTGATTGCAGCAATTGTGACACTTCTCATGATTATACCGACAAGTTTTGTACCTCAAGAGGATCAAGGTTATCTATTTACATTTGCCAATCTTCCTGATGGAGCAAATCTAAATCGCACTCAACAGGTGGCAAAAATTGTAGAACCGATTGTGCTAAAAAATCCTGCAGTAGAATCCATTGTTGAGTTATCCGGTTTTAGTTTAGCGGATAATATCAATATAATGACTGTGGGCACCTATTTTGTTCTCTTGAAAAACTGGGACAAAAGAAAAACCACCGCGATGAAGGCTCAGGGTGTTCTCGATAGTTTGAACAAAGAGCTACATACTCTACCACAAGGAAGCGTCTTAACTGTAAATCCACCGGCAATCCCAGGCCTTGGAACGGTTGGAGGATTTGAATTTTGGATTATCAATCAGGGAGATGGAGATGCCAGAACCTTAGAAGATATGACCAAACAATTCATTACAAAAGCAAAAGATCGCCCTGAGTTAGGGCATATGTTTACCTCTGTTCAGTCTGATTGTATGCAACTATATGCTAATGTTGATCGTGTTAAAGCGCGCGCGTTAAAAGTATCGATAGGTTCTGTCTATGAAACCTTGCAAAGCTTGCTTGGTTCTGTATACGTCAATAACTTCAATAAATATGGGCAGGTCTTTCAGGTTGTTGTTCAGGCTGATCCAAATTATCGTACCACCCTTGAGGAAATTGGGAACATTTATCTGCGTTCAGAGAAGGATCAGATGGTTCCTCTTAAGTCTCTTGTTTCATTTGATTATTCGAAAGGGGCAAATTTAGTGAGCCGTTTTAATAACTTTGCTGCAGCCAAAATTAATGGTGGACCAGCGGCAGGTTATAGTTCAGGGCAAGCAATGAAAGCGATGGAAGAGATTGCGACAGAAATTCTTCCTTTTGACATGACCTACTCTTGGAGTGGTGAAGCTTATCAAGAGCAGGCAGCTGGAGGTTCCTCTCTCATTGTCCTTGCCGCAGCCTTTATTCTTGTCTTTTTAATCTTAGCCGCTCTTTATGAAAGATGGTCACTACCCTTGGCTATTCTATTAGGAGTTCCCTTTGGAATTTTAGGAGCACTTCTATCGATCTTAATCAGAGGAATTGAAAACGATGTCTATTTTCAGATTGGTTTGGTCACACTGATCGCACTTTCGGCTAAAAATGCTATCTTGATCGTTGAGTTTGCCATTCAAGCACGAGCTGAAGGCTTATCTGCTCGTGAAGCCGCTCTACAAGGAGCTCGCAAGCGCTTTAGAGCGATTTTAATGACTTCGCTCACCTTTATTTTTGGAGTCTTTCCTCTCGTGATTAGTAGCGGAGCTGGAGCTGCTAGTCGCCATTCTGTTGGTACAGGAGTGATGGGTGGAATGCTTTTTGCAACTCTCTTTGGTGTGTTTTTTATCCCTCTGTTTTACTCCCTTTTGGATAGGAGAAAATAATGAAATCTACCTACATGAGTCTATGCTTTATAGGACTATTGACAAGCTGTAGTTTAGAGCCAGGTTATAGACGACCTTGCATGGAGATGCCGCAATCTTGGCGGATAGAAGCAAGTGATGAGTCCACATGCTGTAATGTGCGATGGTGGGAAGAGCTTCAAGATCCTATTCTTGATGCTTTAGTTGTACAAGCCTTAGAAAACAACAAAGATTTAAAGACTGCTATTTGGAGAGTTAGTGAATTTTATGGCTACTACCAAATAGCAAGTTCCAAGCTTTATCCCCAAATTGAATCAGATGGAATGGCACTCAAAGAACGTATTCCAGAGCAAGCAAGTTTTCTACCCGAAGGCTTCTCTCCTATTACACCCTATTATAAGTATGAGTTCTCTCTCTCTTATGAAATTGACTTATGGGGAAAGATTCATAGCCAATCTCGTGCTGCTTGTGAGGAGCTATTGGCACAAGTAGAAAATCAAAAGACAGTTGTATTAAGTCTTATTTCTGCAGTGGCACAGACATACTTATTCATTCGTGAATTAGACCAAGAGCTCAAGATTTCTAATGCGACGTTGCGCGATCGAGAAGAGTATGTTGTTTTAGCACGTAAACGCTTTGAAGGAGGGCTTACCTCGGAAATTGAAGTAGAACAAGCGATCTCCGTTCTAGAAGAGGTACGCGCTATAATTGCAACTTTAGAAGCACAAATTCCTGTGCAAGAGAACTTGCTTAGCGTCTTACTTGGAACAAGTCCAACTTGCATCTTGCGTGGTAAAGAGATCACCCAATTTTCCCTACCTCCTGTTATCCCTGCAGGCCTCCCTTCTGATTTGCTAGAGCGAAGACCCGATATTATGGCAGCTGAAAATAGACTCATTGCCGCCAATGCTAGAATTGGAGTTGCTCGAGCAGCCTTTTTTCCACAAATTTCCCTTACCGGACTTTTTGGCCAAGAGAGTTTACAACTAAAAGATCTCTTCACAGCTCCATCAATTGCTTGGGCCATTGGGGGACAATATGCACAGGCAATATTTACAGGAGGCAGATTAGTTGGTCAACTCAATGCCACCGTTTCTGAGCAAAGAGAGTTACTCTATCAATACGAACAAACAATTTTGACTGCCTTCAAAGAAGTGAACGATGCACTTGTGACCCATCGCCAGTCAAAGAAATTAGTGGATATAGAAACGCAAAGAGTTGCAGCTCTTGTAGAATACCTTAAACTCGCATGGCTTCGCTATTATGAAGGTCAAGCTGACTATCTAACTGTTTTAGATGCTGAGACCAAGCTGCTCAGTTCTGAGCTTGATCTTACTAAAGCACAAGGCGATGTTTTCATCACACTTGTTGACATCTATAAATCATTAGGTGGAGGATGGGTCATTGAGGCAAACAACAGTGTATACCCAAATTCTTGTCAGTGACTTGAGTTATAGTCGATTAAATCCGGAATGATAATTTTGACCCTCTAGCTCACTCTGTGAAGGGAAAAAATGCGTAAGGTGAGTTATAGTCGATTAAATTTAGATTGATACCCTCTGGTTACGCGAAAGCACCCGGGGTTTAATGATCCCAAGTTGATCAATATTTCTAATATAGTCGATTAAATTTAGATTGATACCCTCTGGTTACGCGAAAGCACCCGGGGTTTAATGATCCCAAGTTGATCAATATTTCTAATATTAACCGACTTGTGATCATTAAACCGCGGG
>CAMAUB010000071.1 GCA_945861315.1 Chlamydia trachomatis | reverse complement strand
TTAGGATTAAAACAGAGAGGAGTATGCCTTTAAACCACTTTTTTGAATTGAAACCAACTTTTTTAGAGTATATCCCTAATAGACTTAAGATTGTGGGTTCGATTCGAAAGAAATATAAGAAGGAGGCTACTGTTTTTTATCTCCGTATTCTCAAAGCCCCTTTTTTAAGGCAAGATCACTCAGTTGACTTATATAAGGCTCGGCGCGAAGTTGTTGAAGAGCTAAGGCGGGTTTTAGGTGATTTCCGTGACTACAATGGAGGGACGATTTCTAAGGAAACTGAGCTTTTCCATACATTAAGACTACAGCTTGGAGATCTTGCGGAAGAGAATAATTTCTTGCTTGAGAATTTCTTCTACTCACTCAACCCTGCTGTGATGCGCAGCATTATGCAAGTTGAATGTCTAAAAAAACTCTTTACAATGGTACTTGACGCTGAAATTGAAGGGGTAAGCTCTGAGCAAGCGTATCAAATTCGAATGGAAGAGGAGTATTCTAATTTTTATTTATTAGTTGCAGCTGTCGATTCCTCTTTTGCACCCGCTTTGACCAAGGCTCTTGAGTCTTTAGAGGGGATTGATATGGTAAGTTGTCTTTTAAAGAGTACCGAATTTCCTTGTTTTGGAGTTATTTGTCGTAATTTTGAATCTGTGGCAGTAAAGAAACTATGGATGACAGTTGAAGAGACGATGTTAACGTACGCAAATCAAAAAAAATCTCCTGTTTCAATATAAGTAAGTTTAATGTAAAATCTTTCTCTTTTAGGAGGTTATAAATGGCTCACTTATGCTGCAACGTTTCTGCTGGCTTTGAACCAAAACAAATGGATTGTCGTAAAGTTGAAGGGCTTGGAGCTCTTATAACAGGTCTTGCGCTGATTGTCATTGCATCTTGTTTAGTTGTTGGATTATTTACTCCTGGAATTGCTGCTCACATTGCCAATTATAGCGCTGCTGGTTTGGCTGTTTTATCGCTAGTCCCTTTAGCTGTTGCTGCATGTATTCTTTGCAGGGAGCCTTCTTCAAAGTAAATTCTGTTGCGCGACGTGACAGTATAATATCGCTTGCTGTTTCCTATGAAGTCCTGTATATTTTCGGATTCATGAGAAGTAGATATTCTAGAGGAACGAACTTAACTTCAAGGCAGCTAAATCAGCTGCTTCCCGGTGTGCTCGCGCGCATTGGAAGAATTTATCAAAGTCGTCCAGATCTAATTTTGAGTGCATGGCCAAGTGTGATTGGAGCAAATCTTGCAGCGCAAACACGTGCAACATCTTTTTCGGAAGGGGTGCTTTTTGTGTCTGTAAAAAACTCAACCCTCTACAGTTTGCTCACGCAACACGATAAACCTAGAATTATACAAAGTCTAAGGGAGAAATTTCCGCATACGACAATTAAAACAATTGTCTTTCGGCTAGAGTGATGAATACAGCGATGGAAGAAGAGAAAAAAGAAGCAAGCAAAGCTTATGACGCAAGTGCCATTACGGTTCTAGAAGGGCTGCAAGCGGTGCGTGAAAGACCGGGTATGTATATTGGAGATACCTCTTCAAGTGGTCTGCACCATCTTGTTTACGAGGTAGTTGACAATAGTATTGATGAAGCAATGGCCGGCCACTGCTCCTTAATTACAGTCACAATTGGAATAGATAACAGTATCACCGTAGAAGATGACGGACGGGGAATTCCAGTCGGTGTACATACGCAAGAATCAAAAAAGAAGGGGCGCGATGTCACCGCTCTTGAAGTTGTCTTGACTGTGTTGCACGCGGGTGGAAAGTTTGATAAAGACACGTACAAAGTTTCTGGTGGTTTGCATGGTGTGGGTGTTTCATGTGTAAATGCTCTATCAAAACGCTTTGAAGTCGAAGTTTATAAAGATGAAAAAGTTTATGCAATGAACTTTGAAAAAGGAGCGCCTCAAGGCCCCCTACAAGTTACTGGAGATACAAATAAAAGGGGTACAAAGGTAACTTTTTGGCCCGATGATTCAATTTTTACTGTCAAAGTATTTGACGCCAATATTTTAACTCAACGTCTGCGCGAACTTGCCTTCCTCAATCGTGGAATTGATATTCGCTTTAATGATCTACGCGATCTAGAAAAAGGAGAAACTCAGTTTTTCTATGAGGGTGGAATCAAATCATTTGTCTCATATCTCAATGAAAACAAGGAACCTGTCTTTGAAGAGCCTGTCTACTTTCGTGGAGCTCGAAATGGCGACGATGGGCCAATTGACTTTGAAGTCGCCCTTCAATGGAACGCAGGTTATACCGAAAGCATTCTCTCTTTTGCCAATAATATCCCAACTCGGCAAGGTGGAACACACCTAACTGGTTTTTCTACAGCATTGACACGCGTGCTTAATACCTACATCAAAAGTAATAATCTGCTTAAGACAGATAAGATTACACTTTCTGGTGAGGATATGCGAGAGGGTTTGACAGCTGTTATTTCAGTTAAAGTGCCAAATCCACAATTTGAAGGACAAACAAAGCAACGTCTAGGAAATAGTGATGTTGGCTCTATTGTGCAACAGATCATTGGAGAAGAATTAACGATCTATCTTGGTGAGAATCCCCAAATAGCACGTTCTGTTGTTGACAAGGTAATCATTGCGGCGCAAGCGCGTGAGGCAGCAAAAAAGGCGCGAGAATTAACCCATCGAAAGACAGCTCTTGATAGTGCACGTCTTCCTGGAAAGTTGATCGATTGTTTAGAGCGCGATCCAGCAAAGTGTGAAATCTATATCGTTGAGGGAGACTCTGCGGGTGGATCGGCAAAGATGGGACGAGATCGTCGCTTCCAAGCTGTTTTGCCTATTCGGGGTAAGATTTTGAACGTGGAAAAAGCACGTCTTCAGAAAGTTTTCCAAAACCAAGAAGTGGGCACGATGATTGCAGCTCTTGGGTGTGGAATTGGCGCTGAAACATTCAATTTAGAGAAGCTGCGTTACCACCGCATCATTATTATGACAGATGCTGATGTGGATGGTTCGCACATTCGCACGCTTCTGCTCACATTCTTCTACCGCCATATGCCGGCATTGATAGAGAATAACTTTATCTACATTGCTCAACCACCGCTCTTTAAAGTCACAAGAAAGAAAGAGAGCCGTTATTTAACATCAGAAAAGGAGATGGATGACTATCTTTTAGAACTTGGTGTAAAAGACGTAAGGTTAGTAGATAGTCGTACTACAACACAGGTCGATCCTCGTGGATTGATTGATGTTGTTTTAGCTGTTGAAAATTTCATCGTCTCTCTAGAGCGTAAGGCTATCCCATTTAGAGAATTTCTTGAGGCTAAAAATGAGAGGGGTGAATATCCCCGCTATGAAGTGAAGATCAATGAGCCTGAGCTTGTCTATTCAGAAGATCAGTTTTTGGAAATTGCACGCCGATTTGAACAAGAACAACGCAAAATTCATGAGGAGACACTTGCCTCAATTCCTGAAGAAGAGATCACCGACTCAATGCGTAGCTTTAAAGCAAAGCCTCTTCCCTATATGGAACTCTATAAAGAGGGAACTTTTACTTCACTCTTACAAAAACTTAAGGAATACGATCTTACCATTGAGAATTATCTCATAGCTGAGGGGAAATTGTTTGATGCTTATGAGGGTGAGTCTCTAGTTTTTGAAAGCTATACCTTAAAAGAGCTGATCGGTTTTATTCGTACATTTGGTCGTAAAGGTGTTGAAATTCAACGCTATAAGGGTCTTGGTGAAATGAATGCGGACCAACTATGGGATACGACAATGGATCCTAGTCAACGCACTCTTGTGAAAGTGACGCTGCCTGATGCAGTTGCTGCAGATCATATGTTTACAATGTTGATGGGCGAAGATGTCCCACCTAGGCGTGCTTTCATTGAAAGTCACGCATTATCAGTTAAGAACTTGGATATTTAATCATGTCATTTAGAGAAAATGAAATTATTTTAGATCGAAATCTCGAAGACGAGATGAAAGAGAGCTATCTACGCTATTCAATGTCAGTCATCATTTCGAGAGCCTTGCCCGATGTGCGCGATGGTCTTAAACCTTCTCAACGTCGTATTTTATATGCGATGCGCCAACTTAATCTAACACCAGGAGCTAAGCACAGAAAATGTGCAAAGATTTGCGGTGATACCTCAGGAGATTACCATCCTCATGGTGAAACAGTCATCTATCCAACTCTTGTGCGAATGGCACAAAATTGGGCAATGCGCTATCCACTTGTTGATGGTCAAGGTAACTTTGGCTCAGTTGATGGAGACTCTCCAGCTGCGATGCGTTATACAGAAGCACGTCTTAAGACAAGCGCGCTGCAGTTGATGGAAGATCTTGATAAAGAAACTGTTGACATGGTCGCTAACTATGATGAGACCAAGCTTGAGCCGACGGTTTTTCCTGCTAAATTTCCAAATCTACTTTGTAATGGCTCTTCTGGAATTGCAGTTGGAATGGCCACAAACATTCCCCCGCATAATCTCAATGAACTGATTGCAGCAACACTACTTGTCTTAGGTAATAAAGAGACAACTATTGATGAAATTATGCAAGTGATGCCAGGCCCTGATTTCCCAACAGGGGGGATTATTTGTGGCTATAAAGGGATCAAAGAAGCGTTTCATACAGGTCGAGGAAAGATCTACCTACGCGGAAAAATGCATACTGAAGAGGTTCCCGGACAATCTTCTCGAGAACGCGTTGTTATCGATGAACTTCCATACAATGTCAATAAAGCACGCCTTGTTGAACATATTGCTAACCTAGTCAATGGTAAAAATATCACTGGTTTATCAGACGTTCGTGACGAATCAGACAAAGATGGAATGCGTATCGTTCTAGAGCTCAAACGGGGAGAGATGCCCGATGTGATTATCAATCAGCTCTATAAGTTCACAGATATGCAGGTGACCTTTGGCTGCAATATGCTCGCTCTTGATAAAAACTTGCCTCGTACGATGAACGTCAAGCAGATGATTTCAGCTTGGATAGCCCATCGCATTGATGTGATCAGAAGACGCACTCGCTATGAGCTTAATAAAGCTGAGGCGCGCGCTCATCTCTTAGAGGGTTATCTTAAAGCGATTGATAATCTCGATGAGGTTGTAAGAATCATCCGCGCCTGCAATAATCGCGATGATGCTCGCTCTGAATTGATGGATAAATTTGGCCTAACAGAGCGTCAAGCCAATGCTGTGCTCGACTTGCGTCTTTATCAGCTTACAGGTTTAGAACATGAGAAGATTCAAGCTGAGTATGATGAACTACAGAAGAGGATCGCTCATTTCAAAGCTATTTTAGCTAGCGAGCAGATGGTCAGAGATATCATTGCCGAAGAGCTTGAAGTGATTCAAAAGACACATAAGTCACCAAGAGCAACCCAGATCATCCAAGCTGAGAATGAATTTAATGTGGAAGACCTCATTGCTGATGAACCTGTGATTATTACATTCTCCGAAGATGACTATGTCAAACGCATGTCGCTAGACCTCTTCCGCGAGCAAAAAAGGGGAGGACAAGGTGTTACAGGCTTTGATCAGAAGAAAGAAACAGATCTCCTTAAAGGTATTTTTGTCGCTTCGATGCACGACTATCTCTTGATTTTCACAACGCTTGGCCGTTGTTATTGGCTCAAAGTGTGGCAATTGCCAGAAGGGGAGCGTCGCTCAAAAGGAAAAGCACTCATCAATTTACTAGAAGATATTCAACCAGGCGAGCGCATCGCTACAATCTTGCGCACTAAAGCATTTGATGAAGGTCGCTACGTCTTTATGGCAACAAAGGTTGGAACAGTAAAGAAGACAGAACTCACTTCCTTTTCAAATCCACGTCGTAAGGGAATTCGTGCCATTGATATCGATGAAAAGGACGAACTGATTGCTGCTCGCTTAGTTGGCGCTGAAGAGCAAATTATGCTTTTCACTCACCATGGAATGGCAGTGCGCTTTGATCATGATCGAGTGCGTCCAATGGGACGCACAGCACGCGGTGTTAGAGGCGTTAAACTCAAGGCAGTGGAAGATTATGTTGTTGGCTGTGAAGTTGTAAATAGCGAAGAGGCGACTGTTCTAGTTGTTTGTGAAAATGGTTTTGGTAAACGTTCGCTCGTTGGTGAATACCGCCAAACAAATCGAGGCAGCGTTGGAGTTCGTTCAATCATTACAAGCGAGCGCAATGGTAATGTCATTGGAGCTGTCTCAGTCTCAGATAGAGATGGGCTTGTTATGATTTCTGAACAAGGGCAAACAGTACGCATTTCTATGGCAGATCTTAGAGTGATGGGACGCTCAACTCAAGGAGTGAAGCTGCTTAACCTAAAAGAGAATGATCGACTTCTAGCAATCGAAAAGCTTGAATCTTCTGTTGAGATTGTAAGTGACGTAGATCTGAACGTGCAAAAGATAGAAAGTAGCCCTCTTCCTGAAAGTGACAAGATTGAAGAAGAGATTGAAGAAGAGATTGAAGAAGAGATCGAAGAAGACTTAGAGTCTGAGTTAGATGAGGAGATCGAAGGTGACCAAGAGTAGCCGACCGTATGAGGGGCTATTCATCACCATCGAAGGGGGGGATGGATGTGGAAAGAGCTCTTTAGCTAAGAGTCTTACTGCAGAGTTTGAAACACGTGGGTATCAAGTTGTTCAAACAAGAGAACCAGGTGGTACGCCCTTATCGGAGCATCTTAGAAAACTTCTGCTCTCTGTTAATTCCTACCAAATCAGCAAACGTGCAGAGATGCTTCTTTTTCTTGCAGCACGCGTGCAGCACATTGATGAGGTCATTATGCCAGCTTTGCATAAAGGAAAAATTGTCCTTTGCGAGCGCTTCAATGATTCAACAGTCGCTTACCAAGCGTGTGGGCGTCATTTAGGAATGAGTGAAGTGGAAGAGCTTTGCAATCTTGTTTGTGATGGAGTTCAACCAGACTCTACCATTCTTTTGGATATTGATCCAGAAATAGCCCTCTCTCGGGT
>CAMAUB010000070.1 GCA_945861315.1 Chlamydia trachomatis | reverse complement strand
GCGGTTGAACGATCGCAAACGGGGGTAGTATTAACTCAATACGACCCCGTTTGCGATCGTTCAACCGCGGGGCTTTGGCGCAGTCTGAGATGATGAAGTTATTTTCGGACGGGCCCTAAGGCGCCTTACATCCCCGACCTGAGGGACGGGGTTTTTCGGCGCTATTTGATAAACCTAGAAACGGCGATTGGAGACAGCCAATTGATACAATCTTTTGATCCATAATCGCATAGAGCAGAGGACCCCTTCACCATTTGGGAATGTGTGTCCCCTGCCCTATGCGATTCTGCATCAAAATCTTGCACCACTTTGCCATCTCGAATCGCCGTTTCTAGGATAAAGGGTCGTGTTTTTTCTTCAATGACTTTTGATTAAGGCAGTCACAGTTTGGACAGCGAGAGAGTGTTTTGTCTGATTGTGCTAGATAACAGTGATGACAAAATTCGCAGGTTGTAAGAGCCGAAAGTTCTATTGGCAGTTTTTTTCTTCTTTGCTTGAAATGTGATGTGAGCCATGCCACAGTGCAGATTCCAAGAAATAGGATGAGATAGAGAATTAGTGCTGTTGTCATTTCAATTTTAATCATCAAAATCTATGTAAAGTGATTCATAATCAATAACTTCAATTGCAGAGAAGTCGGGCTCTTGGCAATCAAATTCGAAGGAAGTTTCTTGAGTTGGTAGGGAAAAGTTGAGTGTCGAATAAAGGGGAAGTTCAAATGTCTCAAGAGGAGCTGTGATTTGTGCTTGAGCCAATTTTCCACCACCCATGTCAACTTCAACATGAAGAGCGGGCAGAGGGCAGAGATGCTCTTTGGGGCATGTCGTAATGGTGAAAAGTGAAAAGGCAGCACTATGGATGAGAAGGGCAAACAAGGCCCCTAAAAGCAATTCTTTTCCAAAGAACTTCTCTTTACTTCGAAAAGCTACGGAATATGCATCTTTTTGCTGTTTAACGCGTAACATCATTGTACATCAATCTAAGTTTGACTCCTGACTCTTGTGCAAGAGAGAAAAGTCGTAAAAAGTCTCCATATTCCACCCTGCGATCTATGCTAAGTACAACTGTGGTATCAGCGCCAGGGTGGTTTTGTCCACTTTTTTCTACCTCTTTGATTAAGCTTGTCTTAAAGGTTTCAAGGTCAACGATTTCTTTTTTGCTTCCAACATAGATTACATTGTGTGCATCCATGACAACGAGCACTTGAGCAGTCAGTGCTGGGGCTTTAAGATTAAGCTCTGGAGGCTCTATGTTGAGAGATTTGAGGGGCAAGATATCTGAGGTAAGTAAAAGGAAGATGAGCATAAGCAAAATGACATCGACAAGGGGTGTCAAGTCGATCAGCGAAAGTGCTGGTTCTAATGTTTGTTTAAATTTCATGAGTTAATAAGTCCACAACTTCTGAAGAGACTGTTTGAATTTCTAATACAATTGCCTTCACACGGCTAACTAGGTAGTTGTAGGCAACAATGGATGGGATAGCAACAACTAGCCCAGCAGCTGTTGTGACAAGGGCGTACTCCATCGCCTCCCCAACTCGTGAGGTGGAGATATCCATCAGCCCTGAGATGCGCATCTCAGCAAATGCTTGGATAAAGCCAAGCACTGTACCAAGTAATCCGATGAGGGGTGCAATATGAGCAATAATCGATAAGACGCGAGCATTTTTCTCTAGCCGAGCAATTTCTCCCATTCCTACAAGTTCCATGCTATTAACGATTTCCTCTTTTGAGCGGTCATGCCGCAGTAAGCCGCTTCGAACAATATTTGCCACAGCCCCACCCGTAGTCTCACAAATCGTAATTCCTTCGATGATGTTATGCTCTTCAATTGCTTTTTTCAGCGAAATGATGAACTGATTTGAATCGATTTCAGATTTGTACAAAAAGAGCAACCGTTCAAAAAAAATAGCCATGGCAATAAGTGAGCAGCCAAGGAGCACCACCAACACTGTATTCCATTCCATAAAGTAGCGTGTCATTTGATCTCCTGTGAAACTCCGTACATTTGTTTTAGTTTTTGTTTGGCCAATAAAGCCCATTCGCCACCTTTTTTCACAATCGCTTCAAGCTGTCTCATGACAAGTTCTGGGCGCTCTTGCAACTCATAGATCTCTGCGCGCAAATACATCGCTTTTATGCGCAAAGGGCTAGTTACATCGGCATTGATCACTTTAGAGAGCATACGCATCGCATTACTATAGTCATATTGAAGGCGATAGCACTCACTTTTAAGTAGCCAAAGATTTAGGCGTTGCTCATCTGAAAGGTAATAGGTACCAGCATCATCCGAAAAATTTAAGCAGTTCATCGCTGTCTCAAGGTCATGGCACTCCATGGCAAGCTTTGCTTGTTCGCGCCAAGTAAGAGAGAGGTAGAGCCCCTCTTCTAGTCCAATCTCTCTAAACCTGGTGAGCATCTTTAAAAAAATTTGCTCAGCCTTTGTCTTTTGTCCAACCTGCAGATATCCTTTGGCCAGTGAATAGCGAGCTTGATCATAGAGCAATGAATCGTGAGTTAATGAGGCGAAAGGGTGTTCTTTCTCTTCAAAATCACTAATGATGCGCCTTAGCAACAAGAAAGCTTGTTCAATCTTTTGATTCTCCTTTAAATACAAGAGCGCCAGTTTGTGCTTTGCCTCATAGTAAAAGTGGACTGTAGTCATATCGGGGATTTTACCCTCTTCAAAGGAGCGATGAAACTGATGAATAGCACTATTAAAGGCTGTCTCAGCTCTCTCAAAATCAGTTTCGTTCATTGCAATTAAATAGTTAGCTGCTACGCAAAGAGGGGAGTCTGCAAAGAAAGTAGGCAGCCGTTTGATATGAGCCATAGCTTCGCTATTGCCTTCAACATACTTTGAATAGGGGTAGAATCTAAAAAAAGCTTCCGCAGCATATTTAGAAGTTGGATAGCTCTCAAACAGTTGCCTACGGCAATGAGCAACACGGCTCTGATTGTCCCATAACCCGCATTTCTCCAAAGCTTCAGCTGCCCAAAACCACCCTTCAGCGGCACGTATTGAATGGGGGTAGTGAGTGGCCAGATCAAAAAAAGTTTCTTGAGCTTGATCGAAATCACCTTTTTGATAGTAGAGAGTTCCCAAAGCGAGAAGGGCGTCGGGAGCATAGTTTCCATTTGGATAAGTCTCTACTACTTGCTTTAAAGATCTTTCAGCAAGAGATAGATAGCCTGCATCTGTCAATTTAGAGGCAACAAGTCCACGCAAATAAAGTGTCTCCTCATGCTCTTCGCACGTCTCAATAAATTGCTCTAGTAGTTTTTCTAGTAGGGCAAGAGAAGAGAGAGGAGAGTTGCGATAGAAGTTGGCTTTCGCTTCCAACTTCAAAATTTCTGATGCGCGCTTTGTATCTTGTTTCTCACAAAGCGGAAAAGCTTCTTCAAATGCAAGTGTTGCTCGTTCAAAGTAGAGAGCTCCATCTGCTGGATTTAAGAGTCCTTTTTGAAATTCAGAAAGGCCAAGCCCATACCAAGCATCTAAATAAGTTATAAGTCCACTGTAGTTTTGAGACGTTGCTTCAAGGTAGAGTTTTCTTTTCCGCTCATAACCTCGTGCCGCTTCCGCGCGCACTAGCAAGGCCTCATGTTCTTTTTCAAAAGAGAAAGCGTGATTTGCTAAAAGCCCTTCAATTTTTTCTTCAGCAGTTGCCTCATTTTGCAACAAATAAAGACGTGCTAAAGCAAATAGTGCAGCCTCTTTTTCATTTGAAATGAGTAACATTTTAAACAAGTTTTCAGCTTCCTCATACATTTGTAGTTTTACATAGCACCAGCCAAGCTTATAGCGCGCTTGTAATCCCCATTCGCATCCAATTGTTTTAGGTAATGAGCGCAGATACATTTTTTTCGCTTGCTCAAAATGGTTTTGCATGAAGGCGGCTTCCCCAAGCAAATAAAAACGCTCGTATTTAAGAGGATCTTCTAGAAGCTTCTCAGGAGAAAAATGAGCGAGCAACTTTTCAACTTCCTCGGCATCTTTCTGCTGTAAAAGAATACGACTTAAATAGAGTGCACCAACCAGCTTGGGCTTTCCAGATGTCTCCAATTTTTGTAACATTTCAAAATAGTGCTTTGCCTTTGCTCGGTTCCCATGTTTGTAGGCATAAATTCCAATCTCAAAAAGGGCGTGGTCATAATGTTGCCCGAGGTAACCAGCATATTGCTGAAAATATTCAATCGCCTTCTCATATTCTTGTTGCTTTTGAAAACAGAGCGCCATCAAATAAATCATCTCCCGATCAATCTCTCCATCTCCTTTAGAGTTGATCAATGAGATCGTCTTCTCATATTCAGCCATTGAATAGTGACACTCTGCCAAACAGTAGCGAACCTTCTTCTCTAAAAGCTCTGGATTTAAAAAGGCCTTTGGAAAGTAGCCTTCGCACACAGCCTTTAAAATCTCCTCATAAATAGCACGTGCCTCTTCAAAGTTCCCCGTTACAAAATAGCGTCTAGCCTTCTTTAAAAGAGTGTCAAAATGCTCGTCCAAAGAGTAGCAAAGTGCGTGAAAAAAGGATAAATCCTCGCGTGTCCAATGCTCCATTGGTAAGTAAGAGGCGATTTTAGACATCTCTAAGTAGGCTCTTTCAGGGGAATTTTGATCTGCTCCAAGCCTAGCTTGAGTCAGCTTAATTCTGGGTAAATACTCATTAGGTGGCTTTTGGTTCATGAGATCTTGCAAGGTTTTTGTGGCAGTTTCAAATTCCCCCAAACCTTCCAAAGCTCGGACATAATTTAAATAAAAATCGATATAAGATTGCCAAGAGAGAAATCCTCGCTCCCCATTTGTCTTCTTAAAAAGGGTGCCATAAATTTCTTTTGCCCCTTTAAAATCGGCCGAGTAAATCGCTTCCTCACCCTTTTGAGCAAGCGATTTTATCTCTTTTTCATCGTCTTCCCAAAAAAAAGAACAACACACCAAAAAAATACAAAATAGACGCATTCCCATAGCATATACCGAGAAAGTTATTTTCTCATGTCCAAAAAAAGACTTGAACTAATAAACGGACTAGACTTATGAACAAATATATGTCGACGTCCTATAAGAGGAGGAGAAGTTATGACAGTTAAAGACACATGCAATGCAATGAAAGAGTTACTCTGCACCATAGCAAACGATTTAGAAAAAGCAGAAACTGGAAATAAGGCTGCTGCCCAACGCGTACGCACTTGTTCAATAAAGTTTGAAAAAGCTGCTAAAGCGTTCAGAAAGCTTTCTGTTAAAGAAGGCGTAAAAAAAGTTAAGAAAGTTGGTAAGAAAGTAGCAAAGAAAGTGAAAAAAGTTGTCAAAAAGGCAGCTTCAAAAGCAAAGGCACCAGCTAAAAAGAGGGTGGCTGCTAAAAAAAGAGCACCCGTTATGAAGAAGGCTGCTGCAAAAAAAAGAGCACCTAAAAGAAAAGCGGCGAATCCAAAAGCCTTGGCGAAAAAGCGCCCAGCTGCTAAAGTACGTCGTAAGAAAAAATAACTGACGCCAGAGTCGAAAGTTACTGTATTTTTTTTAAGGGAGGCTGATCACCAGATATGCCTCCCTTTTTTTATCTCCCCCTGCCCTTGTCCGTTCCCTTGCCCGCAAATAAGTTTTTAATGTATTCTGCTTTGTATGATTTGTCAGCACTTTGGAGTTTGCGGGGGATGTAAGTTTCAGAATATCGAATATGAACAGCAAACCGAAATAAAAGAGGAGATGGTTCGACAGCTGTTTGGCGCTGTTCGACCCATCATTGGCTGTACAAATCCTTGGCGGTGGCGCAATAAAATGGAGTTCTCTTTCTCTCAAAATAAGGAGGGAGATCGCTTTTTGGGATTGATGATGCGCGCCAAACGAGGAAGGGTTGTCAATCTCCAAGAGTGCCTTTTGACAAGTGAATGGTTCATTCATACGCTCGAAGATGTCTATGCTTGGTGGGAAGAGTCTGGTTTAGAGGCTTATTTTCCTCCTGCAGGGCGAGGTGAGCTTCGAACATTAACTCTTAGAGAGGGGATTCACACCGGTGAGAAGATGGCCGTTTTGGGCGTTGTTGGTGATGTGGAAATCGAAGGTTTTAAGGAAGCTGTTGGTGATATTGAATCGGTGATTATAAGACGGCAATATGCTCAAAAGGGAGTGCCAACCTACTTTAAAGAGGAGGTCGTTCATGGGGTGGATCATATTCATGAAAAGCTCTTTGATTATTGCTTTAAAGTAAGAGCAGCCTCCTTTTTTCAGCCAAATACTAGGCAGGCTGAGGTGCTCTATAAGACAGCTCTACAGGAGCTTGGTGATGTTGATCTCTTACTTGATTTGTATTGTGGGATAGGCTCAATTGGAATTATAGCTTGTGAAAAAGCTAAAAAAGTCATAGGCATTGAGATGGTTCCCGAGGCTGTTTCTGCTGCAAGGGAAAATATTGCCCTAAATGGGGTGAATATGGAGCTTATTGAGGGAGACGTGGAGCAATCGCTTGGAGGGCTAGCTAAGCCCGATTGTGTGATTCTTGACCCCCCAAGGGCTGGATTGACCAAAAAATGTATCGAAGAGGTGCTTCGTTTAGGGGCTAAAAAAATTATTTACATCTCCTGCAACCCCAAAAGTCAAAAAATGAACATAGATTCTATGGAAGGTTATAAGATTGACCTAGTACAACCTGTGGATCAATTCCCTCATACTCCTCATATAGAGAATATCGTTTGCCTAACTCGATAATATTTGTTATAATAGAAGTGTTTTCGGTTAACACAGGGATTATTATATGAAAAACATTCTTTCAAAAATATTTTTGGTTCCGCTGGCTCTTTTTGCAGCTTCTCCTCTTTTTGCAGAGGGAGAGAGCGCGGGCCGCTCAGGATCTATGTATCAAACATTGATCATGATTGGAATTGCCATCGTATTCTTCTACTTCATTCTATGGCGCCCAGAGAACAAGCGTCGTAAGGCAATGGAGAAGAAGCGTGGCGGCATGAAAAAGGGTGACAAAGTCACTGCTATGGGGATTATC
>CAMAUB010000069.1 GCA_945861315.1 Chlamydia trachomatis | reverse complement strand
TATCAATGATCTGCTGCAAACAGTTACGCAAGGCGTTTGTCTTGGCAACTCCTATTAAGATTTCAAGTTTGCGGTGGATAGTCTCTTCTGGTGGAAGAGTGGCCAATACCCAAGCCGTATAAATTTCATTGAAGGACATCGCTGCACGATCTCCACACGCAACTAAATTGTCTCTAACTTGGACAAAGAAAGATTCTCTGAATGTTCCATCTTTTAAAACAGTGCTCAATATCCTACATGCAGTTTTGCACAAAGATTGTTGAGATCTTTGAAAGTCTCTAACTCTTTCTAATCGCACAAGCCACTCATGAAGGAGTTGTTTTTGCGCTGGATCCAAAACACTTATATCTAGATTGAGATCTGGCGTCTCTGCATAGTCTTTCCATAGATTAAGCTTTGAAGGTAATCGTGCCACAGCTCCTGCATCTCTTTGTCTTCGGATTGTAGCTAAGACTAGATCCAGCTGCGCAGGAGGTATGGATGTTCCACTAATATCTAAATATGTTATATTTAATAGGTTGCTAAAAGCGACAGGCATTTCAAAAAGTGCTAGGTTACCTCGCAACTCAAGCCTTCTAAGCTGCAGGAGCTGCCCAAGTGCAGCAGGAAGGGTTGTCAGTTGATTCGAAGACAAGTTAAGCCGTTGAAGTCGCAGGAGCTGGCCAATTGCAGCAGGGAGGGTTGTCAGTCGATTCGAAGACAAGTTAAGCCGTTGAAGTCGCAGGCACTGGCCAATTGCATCAGGGAGGGTTGTCAGTTGATTCGAAGACAAGAAAAACGTGTGAAGCTGCAGGAGCTGCCCAATTGCATCAGGGAGGGTTGTCAGTCGATTCGCAGACAAGTTAAGCCATTGAAGCTGCAAGAGCTGGCCAATTGCATCAGGGAGGGTTGTCAGTTGATTCGAAGACAAGTTAAGCCCTTGAAGCTGCAAGAGCTGGCTAATTGCAGCAGGGAGGGTTGTCAGTTGATTCGCAGACAAGTTAAGCCGTTGAAGTCGCAGGAGCTGGCCAATTGCAGCAGGGAGGGTTGTCAGTTGATTCGCAGACAAGTTAAGCACTTGAAGTTGTAGGAGCTGGCCAATTGTAGGTGGAAGAGTTATTAATCCTAAACGAGATAAATCTAGTTCTGTCAAACCATCCCGATACGCTCTTTCAATCCTATCAGCTGCCTCTCTTGCATGCAAGCCCTCCAAAGCTACCCAAGCTTCTAATTCTTCATGAAGCTGCCGATATGTTAGCAATGGAGCACTTTGTGCTGAAGATGATTCTGAAGCTGCAATGGTATTTGCAAGGACTCGATGCTCTGCTGCTGTATTTGGACCCTCTAAAAGATGTGTTACTCTCCCTTGAAGGCTGTTACTGCAGGCACTGCAGGCATAAACAATGCCGCATACAAGTGGAATAATCACTGTAAAATAAGAAGCGATTATAAGACACGCACTCACCTTATCAACTTTCTCGTCTGCACCTCTTGGTGTGAGTGGATGAAAGTAAGGCTCTAAAGCAGCTATTGAAAATTCAGGAGTACACATTTTTGAGCTATAGTTAATTTTTTATTATTTGAAAGAAGCATTAATACTATATATTTAATACATTTCTTTCAATATAATTATTAGACTGCCACTAAGTTAGTTGGCTTCAGCCCATCGAGTTGCTGCTACTTTCCATGCTAGCTTACGTGCTTCTTGAATCTCCGTAGTACGAGTTAAATACTTTTCGCTAGTAACCTGTAGCAAGGTTCGAGTTATAAACCAGAAGCTCAAGTTTTTAATTTTGCGTTTTTCATGGTTTTAGCATCTTCAGTAGAGCCCCCTCGCTTAAACTTAAGAAGGAGAAGTCCGGCGCCTAAAGATCGTTGAATAACCATCAGTCCATCATGTTCTGAGGTCATTTTTTTATTGACCTCTTCGAATATAGAGTCGACAAGCACTTTGAGCTGAGTTAGTTCAGGGTTTACTCCAGGCCAAGGGTAGCAGACAACTTGAGCTCCAATCCAGGTGACTTGGAATACATTGGGATTGTTTTTGATGTACTCTTTTGCATTTTTATCAGTGATGAAAGAGAAGTGGAGTTTTAGGGGAGCAAGAAGGGAGTTTAGGGCATCAGCTTTTTGCGCTGATTCCATTTTTTGCTCATGCAGCTCTTTTAGAGCTTGGTAGCAAGGTTGCAATGCTGTTTTTTCCTGTTCATCGATAGGTAATAGAGTTCGAATAAGATGCAGTCCAATTTCAGCTTGGAGCTGATCCTGTTTTTGTTTTTCGCTCAACATATAATCTCCTTAAACATTTGGATAAGTGCAATATTAGTAGTGAGCTCTTCAACGCTTGGAGTAAAACGATAGGTCCAATTCGTATCAAGAACTTTCCCCGGTATATTAATGCGCTCTTCTGTTGGATTTTTTGAAACAAGTTCTGGAAATAGTGCAAGGTACTCTTGCAAGAGGTTGATGTGAAAGAGGCTTGCAGAGTGGTGGCTGTCGTATAAGATTTCTTTGTGCTTCTCTAAAGAGAGGAACGGTTGATAGGACCATCCTTTAAATTCTGAGAAGAGTTTTGCTTCTTTGGGGAAATGTTTCCACCAAAGTTGAAGAGTGTCGCTATCATGTGTAGAGATCGTTGTCATAGTCATGGGTTCATAGGTATCTGGAGGAATGAAGCCTCCATCTCCTTCATAGCGCCTCTCCCATCTCATCATTTTTGTTCCGCAAATGCCAAGATCGTAGAGGCAATTCTTAACCTCTTTAGGTACAAGACCTAAATCTTCTCCAATAGGGAGTATAGGTGATGCGTCAAGCATCATTTTCATAAGTTTTTTTCCGTGTGGGATCCACTCCTTTTCATCAGGGGGGACAAAAGACCCATCCTTGGCGCTAGAGCCTTGAGCTATTGACCACATGCGAAAAAAACCAACAACGTGATCAATACGGTAGAGGTGGTAGAGGTGTGTTGCAAGCTCTAGTCGACGCTTCCACCACTTGTAGTTACTTTCCTCAAGCGCTTCCCAATCATAGAGAGGAAAACCCCAGTGTTGCCCATCACGGGAATACATATCAGGAGGAGCTCCAACAGAGAGATTGAGGAAGAAAAGATTGCGGTGGTACCAAACATCTGCGCTATCTCGGCTAATCAAGATGGGTATATCACCTTTAATCAAGATGCGAAGCGCTGTTGCGCTCTTTTTAACTTGTTCAAGTTGTTTGTAGCATAAATATTGCAAAAAGGTGTGATAATCTACCGCAATGCGATGCGTTTCAAGCAATTCGATGTAGCCCTCTTTATTGGGACTTTTAAGGTTTGCGGGCCACTCCTCCCAATGCTTCCAATATTGTTTCTCTTTAAGAGCTTTGAAAAGAGCGTAGGGTTCAAGCCAATCTTGATTTTCTTTGATAAATTTTTTGTACTCATCTGTTTGAGAGATATAGGGTAAAACATTTGGAACATACTCTTTGAAAAAGACATTTTTAAGCTCACGTACAATGTGGTGTTTGATGCGCGCAGTTCGTGTCCAATAAGCAATTTTCTTGAGTTTGTCTTGGTAGTTAACAATGCGATTGAGCTCTGGAAGAGATGACATAGAGAGATGGATGGGGTTAAGAGCAATAGCAGAGATTGCATCATAGGGGCTGGTTCCAAGTCCTGAGTCATTTAGAGGTAGAAGTTGAATAACATCAAGGCCAACTTGATGGCACCATTCGATCATGGGGATAAGGTCGAGGTATTCACCAATCCCACAGCTTTTTTGTGAATGAATGGAAAAAAGAGGAAAGCAGATACCATGATGCTGTTTAACACCTACTCTCTCCCACTGCCGTTTGGCTGCGCTACTGAGTAATTTTTGCTCTAAACTCATGCTATCATCCCAAACATTCCACTTCCTTTTTGCTCTTCTCTTTCAATCTGTGGAATAGTTTGAGATTTAAGAGAGTCGATCCAAACCTCGGCGTGCTTGTGAAAAAGTTGTATAAAATTAAAGAGCTTTTGCGCATCAGTTGAGTGAAATGGGAGATAGTCAAATAAGATGAGAGAAGAGAGTCGATCACTGTATGCAAGAATACCCCTTGGTGCCTTTGAAAGACCATTAACACGCAGCGCTTGTTTAAAGATTTCATTGCGGTATGAACCGGAGGAGATTTCACCTAGGACCGATCCAATAAGTAAGCGCTCACCACTATCATCAAGATCAACTTGAACAGTTACTTTATCCTCGTCGAATTGGATGCAACATGTCTCTTTTGATTCAGAAATCAGAGGAATGCCCATCAACTTACCAAGATCTTTGATTCGTTCTTCATAAAGCGACATTATTCTTCCAGCTCCTCTTCCCACTCAAGTTGGTCCAAAGTTTCTAAAAGCGCAAGTAAAAGTTCTTGCCTATGTTTTATTGATTTATAGACACGGGGAGATAGACCTCGAATGGCATCTCTAAACTGAGAGAGCACAATCACTTTCTCGTCATCATCAAAAAGGGCGAGATCATCAGCTTCTTTTAAAATTTTCATGACAGATGGATAGCGCTCTTTTACTAGTTTCATAAATCCTTTGGCAAGCTTTTCAAAGGAGAGGTTTTCTGGACACTGCATTTCATGTCGCTTATATTGGTTACGGATCATTTTCATCCGCTCTTTGAAAAAAAGATAGACCCAAAGAATTGATTGCAAATCCCTGGTCTCACTCATCAATTTTATTAGCTCTGCACCGGGAATTGATGGGCCTTTTGATTTCATATCAAAGGCCATTCCTTGAAGAAGGAATTTCACAATTTCCTTCAGATTATCAAAGGTGTATTTTGTGGAAAGCTCATCAAAAAGAGTTTCATGATCTCGTGGGTTTCCAGTAATATCCCTATAGAGGTTTCTAAGATCTGTTGCAGTAGGAGCTAAACCACGAGCCGCGTAATCCTTAGCTGCTGCATCGATATTTTTCCCAGCAATGATTTCCCGCTCGTTCTCCTGGTTGAGCAACTGTCTAACATGGGAAATTTTTCCTCTAAGGGGACCTGTAGTTGCTTGCTCAAGGTAGTCCAAAGCTTCATCCATAAGAGTTGGATCTTCAAATGCCTTAGAGACTTTTTCGAAAATTTCTTGCTCAGATGAGCTCTCTTTGAGGCTAGCTTTTAGATCCTGGAGTTTGCTTGGAGGGAGTTCAGAATTGCGTTTGAAAAAACTTTGAGCAAGATCTTCCTCCGCTTTTTGCTCTGTAGCTGCTACTGCTTCAACCTCAAGATCGTCCTCATCTGTATCTTTGCCGGTAGCACTGACATGTCTATCTTCGAGTTTTTTGAAACGATCGTTAAGAGCTTGTGCTTTAGCTCCTGCCATCGAATTATAGGAGCTTTCAGCATTAGCTTGGAAACGATCTTCAGCAGTGATCTGCCTAGCTATTGCTTTATTGGCGTCGGCCTGCCCTTGCTTTGCAGCTAGAGCTGTGAAACTCACCGGTATTTGTCCGCTAGACATGACTCCCCCCTAGCGTATTCTTTAAATTATCTGAATTCTTCCTAATGGTTGGATTCGAACTTCAGGTAAAATTTCCTGATAAGAGACAACCGCGATATCAGGAAATTCCGTTTCGATTAACTTTCTTGTAAAACGACGCACATCAATTGCAGTCAACATTACAGGTGGCTGCCCTCCTGGTGGAGTTGGTGTAATAACACTTCGCATCGACTTTAAAATCATATTGACCGAATCTGGATCAAGAGCGAGGTAGGAACCCGCAGATGTTTGCTTAATAGCTCCGCGGATCAACTCCTCGATCTCTGGATCAAGTAGATAAACTGCTAAAGATGACTGTCCTTGAGCGTATTTGTTTGTGATATAGCGCTTGAGTGATGCTCGGACATACTCTGTTAGTAAGACGGTGTCTTTTTCAGTTTGAGCCCACTCACTTAAAGCTTCCATAATTGTGCGTAGATCTTTGATAGAGACTTGTTCTTGAATCAGACGTCTAAAAATTTCAGTTAATCTTTGAAGCGGGATTAAACGGGTAACCTCTTTGACAAGATCAGGGTAGGATCCTTCCATGAACTCCATCATCGAGCGCACTTCTTGGATACCAACAAACTCTTGACCATTTTGACGAAAGAAATAAGAGAGGTGTAAGATCACAACTTCTAGCGCCTTCCAAAATTTAATTCCAGCCTTGGACATGATTTTTTCATATTTTTCATTAACCCAAAGGGCAGGAAGGCCTGTAGCATTCTTGTAGCTGATGAAGGGGAGGTTATAGCGACGTAGATTTTCCTCAAGCTCGTTGGTCAAAAGGTTGCCAAGAGGAATTTTTCCGCGCACAACAGGAACTTCATTTAGGAAAATAGCGTATTCATCATTAGCCAAAGAAAGAGAGTCTGTTCTTACATGTACGCCTGGGTAGCGAACTCCTAAATCTTGATAGAGTGCTTGGCGCATTTTTGGGATAAGTTCTTCAACTAAGCGAGGCTCTCCTTTGACGAATTTGGTAATCTGTAGTGAAAGGGTAGACCCAAGCTCCAAAATAACAGGTAGGGTAAGAGCAAACTCATCACTCCCACCAGGGATAACTGTATGCCCTTCAACATCCGTTTCAAAGGTGCCCATACCTCCGGCAGCTGCCACCGCCTTCTCTCTTTTTTGCTTAAAGAGCAACGCTGTTGCACCACCTGCCAGCATAAGGGCTAAAAGAGTAAAAGTCCAAAGGGGAAATCCCTTAAAGAGACCAAGACCAAAGGTTGCTACAGCTGCTAGATAGACGGCGCGAGGCTCTCTTAAAATTTGAGCGGTGATTTCACGGCCAAGGTTTGCATCTTTTTTATCACTTGAAACACGTGTAGTAACAAGGCCTGCTGTCAATGCAATCAAAAGAGAGGGGATCTGGTTGACAAGGCCGTCACCGATAGAAAGCAAAGTGTAGACATGTGCCGATTGAGAGAGCGTCATTTTATGAATGGCAACCCCTATGATCAAGCCTCCAACGATGTTGACAAAGGCGATGACAATACTGGCAATAACATCTCCCTTAACGAAC
>CAMAUB010000068.1 GCA_945861315.1 Chlamydia trachomatis | reverse complement strand
CGGCAGATAACCTGAAGCAAATTCAGGTTTTTGCTTCTAAGGTAGCGCTTCATCCGCATGTAATTAATCCAGAAGATCTAAAAGTGCTTAAATCAGCTGGTCTTTCTGAGGAAGGCATTCTTGAACTCATTACACTTATCGGCTTTATTTCTTACGCAAATATGCTTGCAGATGCCCTTAAAGTTCCGATTGATCCTGAAGTGACTGAAATTATTAGCTAGAAAGTCGATTAAATTTTTTAAAAAAGCCCTCGCTTGTGAGGGCTTTTTGCATGTTATGCAATGTGGTTGAATGAAGTAAGGTAATCTGGGCAGATACCTTCTTCATCATCACAGTTGTTCATCTCTTCAAGTAGGGCAAAAAGTTCATTGACTTGTTCATCATCAGTATTCTCTACACAATCTTGATCCGTCCCTTCAGTCTGTGACCAAAGAACTCCATCTTTTAACATTTCGTTGTTCGCTTCTGGCTCATCTGCAAATCCTGCTACGCAGAACACAGATAGAGCAATTGTCAATAAATATTTCACAATTGACTCCTGGTTAAGGTTTTGTTAAAGATGGTATAGAGGAGACAAAATAAATACAACCCTAGACTTGTACATCTAGGGTCGTATTAATGAAATTATTCAACGCTTAAGACGTAATAGGCTGGGAAAGCAAAATTATTGTTTGGGCGTGGTATTGCCACAACTGTAACATTGCGTCCTGCTAAACTTTGAAGGTTGATCCGAGTGCTATATAGAAAAGCAACGGGGTGGTTATCAGAGCGTAGTAAGTAATCTCCTGGAAGATTTTTTACAGGACGATTGTAAGGTTCAATGATTCCTGTTAGGCAGATCGCATCTTGTCCCTCTTCATGGTAGAACTCATCAATTGTTCTATCGCCATTAGCAGCTGCCCAAAGGTGATAGAGAGCTTCTTCACGAGGCTTCCATGCGACCATCTTATCTGTCATCTCTGAATCTGATAAAGGTGCAGATAAACCAACTACAGTCGATGCTTTCTCTCCAACCATAAAAAGATCTTTCTCCTCTTGGACAGGTTGGATATGGACGCCAAGTGCTGCAAGCTTTGCAACATGTACTGGATCTAATTCAAGTACTTGTGTCTTGTGATCAGCTTTGCTCTCTAAGAAAGCAATTTTCTTTTGAACATAGACTTCTTGAATGAGGTGGCTCACTTCTTGTGCACTCTCTACAATTGCTGGAAGATCAGTGTAAGTGTGAACCAATTTAGCAAAGCGTGTATTGATGCTGTCTAAATCAATTTGCTGCAAGGGCTTTTGAATCTCAGATTGTGCATAGAGGAGGGCCGCGCTTAAATTGTGCGTTGCCTCAGCATGATGCGCCTGTACTTTTGCAAGATGTTCAGGTGGACCTGCATTTTCAAAGTACTCATTTGCAACATAGAAAGTTGATTCTTTTGGAAGATCAACCTCTAACCACTTGTTATTGATCTCTGAGACAACAGTTGCAATACGGTCACCTGTATTGAGTTGACCGATAACAGGTGCATCAATATCTGGATAAAGACGTATATTTACATGTTCTCCTTCAACGACTCCCTCAAGCACAAATGTACGAAAGACATATCCCTTTGTTCCTTTTGGCGGAGTGACGGCGTAGTAACCTTCTTGTTCGCCGACAACTGCAAAGAGTTCACCGAAGTTTGTTTCACGAACCACATGTCCCTCTAAACAAGGCTGGGTTCGCATTCTTACTTTTGATCCTACAACTTTTCCAGTGAAGGGTGCGAAAGAAGTTAGCACCGCCTCATCAGCGAAAGCGGTTGTACAAAAAATTAGAGCTGCAAAAAATGCGGGAAGCTTACTCAACATGAACCTCTCCTTAATTGGGTTTGGCACCTTTGTACAGCCTTAGTAAAAATCTTTCAAGCATAAATGTAGAATTTATCGATTATATCTATACTCATCCAAGCTCAAAATGAGAATTTCGGCCAGCGTGAAAGCTCTCGCGATTGATCGATCGTAATCGACCCAATATTAGAAATATGGGGTTGTTTACGATCGTTCAAGCCCGGGGCTTTGACGCAGCCGAAATTCCGACTTTTCAAGTTGTTTGGGTATAGACAGTTTCTACTCGAGAAGGACAGCTTTGATATGTTCACAATGCTCATGTCCACAAGTGCAACCAATAGGATTGCCTAAAAAGACACTATACTGTTCAGCAGAGTCAAGAGGATTTGTGACTATGTAGAGTTGATCACCATTTTGCTTGATATCCCAATAGTGAAAAGATAGGTCTTCATCTGTAACGCGATCTTCTTCAACTGATACATCTCGCTTAATTCCGTGCATTGCACGAGCTAGCTGGCAGTGAGGGCAGTTACAGTGAGGTTCAGGTTTTGGAAATCCATTAAGATCTCCATTTGTGAGCATTTTTGTGATTCCACCAATTTTTTCAAGCACTTCAGCTGGAAGGTCGGGAGTGTCGCCATGGGCAGGGTTGTGTTGCATGGCCATTTCTAGATTTTCCATGCCAGGAATACCTGCTATTCCAAATTGAATTGGCATAGAACCGATTTGCTCTGGAGTGATTCCAAAGGCATTTTTAAAAAAACCCATAGGACCATTTACTTGGATACTTCCAGCTTCTCCTCTAGATTCAAGGTATTTGAGGTGGGCTGAAAAAGCAAGGTCAATGAGTGCCTTATCCAGATTATAAATCCTAATGCATTTTCCATCATCTAGGTGAAGCACAAGAGTTAACTCTCCATCTGCTCCTTGTTCTGTCTGCATGAAAGAAATATGATCCCAGCTTGTCGAGATATAAGGAGGGATGCAAATAATTTTTTCATTGATTTTTGCTTTCATAGTCAACCTATAGTTTGGTTACCTTATATTGTAACAGAGCACCAAAAAACAAGCAATGATTTTTAGCACTCTACAGGCTAGAGTGCTGACTTAAAAATTTTATTGAATCTTTTAGAGGGGGAGAGCTTTCGCATTGCTCAAATCCAATTCTTGAACTAGTATGCATACATAAATGTTGACCAACAAAGGAGTACACTTTGGGCAGAAAGACATTCGTCCTTGATACAAATACACTTATACATGACCCAGAGGCTTTGACAGCTTTTGGTGACAACGATGTGGTAGTTCCTCTAGCCGTTTTAGAAGAATTAGCGGAGATAAAGAAGTACAGAGATGAACCTTCAAAAGCGGCTCGTATGGTACTTCGGATTTTTGATACGTTAAAAAGGCAGGGGGAGGGAGATCTCCATAAGGGTGTTCGTTTGGATGGTGGTATCCGCATCCGCATTCAGCTTGAGATCAAGACCAATTATAGTCCTAACTTTGCGCTCTCGCTTAATAGCACAAGCTATCGTATTTTGATGGCGGCCCTTTTTCTGAATGAAAAAGGTGAGAAGGTTGTTTTTGTTTCTAAAGATTTGGCTATGCGGGTTAAAGCCGAAGCAATGGGTCTTGAGGCAGAAGATTATGAAAATCAAAAGTTTGCCTATGATGGGCTCTACCGCGGCTATCGTCGCATCGATCTTCCCAAGCATGAAATTGATCTATTTTATAAAGATGGCAAGGTTTCTCTTAAGGGTATTGGGTTATTGCCTAATGAATATTGTTTGATGCACTCGCCTGAAAATACATCAGGTATTGGAAAATATGATGCATCCACTGGTGAGGTTGTTCGTTTAATGTCATTGCCTCCTAACATTTGGGGAATTAAACCAATGAACATGGAGCAACACTGCGCTCTTGATCTCCTATTGCGAGATGATGTTAAGCTTGTTACCTTGATTGGACAAGCTGGAACTGGAAAGACTCTTCTAGCTCTAGCTGCGGGGCTGCGCAAGGTTTTTGATGAAGGTACCTACAATCGTATTTTGGTAAGTCGTCCTATTATGCCACTTGGGCGTGATATTGGTTATTTACCTGGTTTAAAAGAAGAGAAGCTTCTTCATTGGATGCAGCCTATTTATGATAATCTTGAATTTTTGTGTGATTCAGGAGGAGAGGAGTCAAGTGAAACTCTTAGATGGGTAACAGAGAGTAACAAACTTGAGATGGAGGCGGTAACCTATATTCGTGGGCGCTCATTACCTCGCATGTATATGATTATTGATGAAGCACAGAATTTGACACCTCATGAGGTGAAGACAATTGTATCGCGAGCGGGTAAAGAGACAAAGGTTGTCTTGACAGGAGACCCAACTCAGATTGATAATCCCTACTTAGATTTAAATTCTAACGGATTGACTTATCTTGTTGGGCGATTTAAGGAGCAGAAGATTTTTGGGCACATCTTTATGGAGAAAACAGAGCGTTCTGAACTTGCAGCCCTAGCTGCTGAGGTATTGACTTGAGAAGTTACGCAAGATATCTATGGCCCTTTTTGTTGATTTTCCTTTTTCTTCCGTTTTTTTTCAAAAAAGACCATATTGAACACTTCAAGCAGACGCGTCCATCAGTTCCTGCGCCAATTACTAGCCACCCTTGGATTGCACAGCAACAGTTAAGTGATGTCAGCATTGAGATGGTGCGTGATATTGAAAAACTTGAACTATTTTGCTCCTCTCAAAAAGAAGATCTCACACCTGTTCTTATGAGAACGCTTCTTGCATTGCAAGCAGAGATTCCTTTTCGCTTTCCAAGCGAACTTTATAATGTGCTTTGCATTGGTGAGCCCAAAAAAAAAGGACGTTTTCCCTACACTGTCTATAAACGAGTCTACTTTGGAGATACAAAGCTTGGAATGCCGATGTATTTTGATGTTCGCGTTTTTAATGTAGATGAGCATGAGGTGAGTCAGATTGTTAATTGGCACTTTGAAACAATCCAAGGAGAGTTTCAACAGTGTGGAAAGGGCTTTTTTGGGCATGGAAGCTATAAAGATGAAGATCTCTCCCATGGATTTGCCCCCAAGAGAGCTTTTTATATTCTGTCTCATTTCAAAGAAGGTCATCTCTATGTTTTATATAGTGATGTTCCTTTTGAGAATGCCGATCAGCTGTGGCAAATTGTTGGTGACAACGCCTTTCTTTGAGGGTATGGCTATAGATGAAGTACACAGATCATATGACGCAGAAGTCTTTGTCCCTTCTTATGATGGGAGTATGCATTGGCGTTTTTTTAGTCTCTGTGGATGGGTTTATCATCAATGTTGCTCTTCCAACAATTGCAGGAGAGCTAGGTGTTAGGTCAGAGATTTCTATTTGGCTAATCACCATATTTATCCTTCCTTATACAGTCAGTGTACCACTTGCTGGTAATCTTGCAACTCGCTATGGAAATAAAATTGTTTTTCTAGCAGGTCTTATTATTTTTTCAATTGGATCTTTTATCTGTGGCTTTGCTTATAATTATACCTATTTACTTTTTTGTCGCTTGGTTCAAGGGTGTGGAGCAGGCATGTTGATCCCAAGCTCAAGAGGATTAATTTCTCTAAATTTCCCAAAAGATAAAAGGGTGCTTCCTGTGACTCTTCGGTCATTTGCAGTCATGGTAGGACCTGCTTTTGGACCAATTTTGGGCGGGTTACTCTCAAATGTTCATTGGCATTGGCTTTTTTTTTCTGCAGTCCCGGTAGCTTTGTGCTGTTTTCTCATTGTTGCTGCAGTGCCAACTCTTAAATCAGAGACAAAGATTTATCGATTTGATTGGATTGGATTTGCCTTGATGGTTGTTTTTATTTTGGCTCTTCAGGTTACTTTAGATCGTGGACAACTCTACGACTGGCTTCACTCCAAAATCATCGTCACCTGCTTGGTAGCTATGTTTGTCTCATTTCCTCTTTTTCTTGTTTGGGAATTATATCAGCTCAACCCTATGGTCTATCTTTACGCTTTTGCCAAGCGCAATTTTACAATAGCAACGATTTCAGCCTCAATCGCACTTTCTTTAATTTTTGCCAGTTTTTCCTTAGATGTTCTTTGGCTCCACCGCTATATGGGATATCCTCCCATGTGGGCTGGGCTGACAATTTTTCCAATTGGGTTCTTCCCAATTTTACTCTATCCTATGATGACTTCGATTCTCAAAAAATACGATCCTCGCGCTGTAGCATTTTTAGGAGCGTTAGCTTTTGTTCTTGCCTTTTTTTTAAAATCAAAAATGAATCTCGAAATTTCGTTTACCCGTCTAGCAGTAGCTCGTTTAATTCAAGGAATTGGCTTTCCTCTTTTGACTACTCCAAGCTCGCTTCTGTATACAGCTGGCTTTTCAGATGAAAAAATGCCCATGATCAATTCTCTTTACTCTTTTGCACGTATGATAACTTCTGCAATAGGAGTTGCAGTGGGTATGATATTATGGATTCATCGTCAAGCTTTTTATCTAACGCGTTTATCTGCTCGTACCTATTTAGAAGATGAACGCTTTACAGGATTTCTCTCTAAGCTAGAGCCTATTGCATCTTCTGCAGAACAGCTAACAGGAATTGCAAATCAAGCAATAGCCGCTCAAGCGGCAACTTTAGCGCTAGCTGATATCTACCACCTCTTTATGTGGATAACAGCTATTGTCTGCTTTCTCGTTCTTTTATATGACACTAAAGTTAAAGCTTAATGTTTGCGTATTAGTGGAGCGAAAGGGAGAGGAGGCAACTTCGAATCAGCAGGAAATAGCTGTTCAAGCCATGGCGAGTTGGCAATCGATGCTTGGTCTCTATATGGCGTTACCCCTCGGTGTCCCATGATTACGTGATAAAGTCCCTTTTTTTTCATATCAAAAACTAAGGCTTGTGCAGCATAGAGTTTTTCGTGGCCTAGGTATGCTTGGAACTCGAATAGATAATTTTCGATAGAGTCCACCGTTGTTACAGGAAAGTCAGCAGCTCGACCATCGGCTAATTCAATTTTTACTGAATCATCTGAAGGCGCTATGCGATAACCTTTATATACTCATTACAGCTGAATCTGAGAATTTTTAAGTAGCAGCGAATCTGATTGTATTGAGTTGAATACGCTGAAAATTATCTGTAATTCTAGATGTTAATTCTTTTTTGATTTTCGGTATTTCTTCA
>CAMAUB010000067.1 GCA_945861315.1 Chlamydia trachomatis | reverse complement strand
AGAGTGGCCAATACCCAAGCTGTATAAATTTCATTGAAGGACATCGCTGCACGATCTCCACATCCTTCTAAATTGTCCCGAACTTGGACAAAGAAAGTTTCTCTGAATGTTACATCTACTAAAACAGTGTTCAATATCCTACATGCAGTTTCGCATAAAGATCGTTGAGATCTCTGAAAGTCTTTAACTTTTTCTAATCGCACAAGCCACTCATGAAAGATTTCTTTTTGATCTTGATCCAAAACAATTATATTTAGATCGAGATCTGGCATCTGTGCATAGCCTTTCCATAGTACAAGCTTTGGAGCTAATCGTTCTACAGCCACTAGATCTCTTTGCCTTCGGATCGTAGCTAAGACCAGATCCCCCTGCGCAGAAGGTATGGATGTTTCAATAATATCTAAGTAGGTTATATTTAGCATGTTGCAAAAAGCAATAGGAATTTCAGAAAGTGCTGGGTTTTTAGAAAGGCTAAGCCATTCAAGCTGCAGGAGCTGACCAATTTCAGCCGGGAGGGTTGTTAGTCGATTCAAAGACAAGTTAAGCGATTGAAGCTGCTGTAGCTGACCAATTTCAGCCGGGAGGGTTGCCAGTTGATTCGAATACAAGTAAAGGTCTTGAAGCTGCAGGAGCTGACCAATTTCAGCAGGGAGGGTGGTCAGTCGATTCGAATTCAAGTGAAGCTCTTGAAGCTGCAGCAGCTGACCAATTTCAGCAGGGAGGGTTGTCAGTTGATTCGAAGACAAGTGAAGCTCATGAAGCTGCAAGAGCTGGCCAATTTCAACAGGGAGGGTACTCAGTTGATTTGCAGACAAGTCAAGCCCTTCAAGCTGCAGGAGCTGACCAATTTCAGCCGGGAGGGTGGTCAGTTGATTCTCAGACAAGTTAAGCCCTTGAAGCTGCCGCAGCTGGCCAATTTCGTGGAATAATTATTGTAAAATAAGAAGCGACTGTAAGAAACGCCCTCACCTTATCAACTTTCCCGTTCATACCACTTGGTGTGAATGGATGAAAGTAAGATTTTAGAGTAGCTGTTACTGGAAATACAAGATTACACATTTTTGAACCAATCTTAATTTTTTATTTCCTGCAATTGGTATTACCTCAGTTTTTGGTTGATCTCGTAGATATTCAGAGGAAATTTCGCGAAGATTTTTGGAATTTTTTCCGAAGGAAAGGGTCTTGTACCCTTTTCGAGGCAAAAAGCGCAAAAAGATCGAGAAATCTCCCTGAAAATTTACGGGATAAACCCAAAACTGAGGGTATTTACTCACCTTACGCATTTTTTCCCTTCATAGAGTAAGCGAGGGGGTCAAAATGCGAAGAGCCGGACTAGGAGCAACTTTATAAAGTTGGTCGAAGAGCACTCCGAATCAGGTTGGCCTCCGCAGCCGCTCTGTGAAGAGAAAAAAATACATAAACTGAGTTATTTAAACAAACATCTCGGGATAGACCCCACCACGCTTCTGTAGTAGATCAGTCTGAGAGGAATGTCATATTGGAGTGAGATAATCCGTCTATCCTCAACAAGGGCATGGCCGTCTCATTACAGCCAATGACCCAAAGCTCAGATGATTATCAATTCTAAAAACCAATATTTGCGTAGAGTCTAGTAGATTGGAGCTTTAAGCGCAATATTTATTGTGAATAACTCACTTTAAGTTGGCCAGTATGTCTTGTGCTGCCTCTTCATCGATGATCCAGGTCGCTTTATGTTCCTCTGATCCAACATTTTGAGATGGGTAGGTGCTCGGATCGAGCGGTGAGTAGAGTACCCTTGCTAGAATATCTGCTTTATTTGCTCCAAGAACATAGATACAGATGTAAGAAGCGCTATTGATGAGCTTATAAGTAAAGCTCATTCGCCAAGTTTTTTTTTGAGTAATGTAGTTTGATGTGACCAGCCGGTCTTTAACGTCAACCCCCCTTGTGCCTGGGAAGAGGGAGGCGGTATGACCATCATCTCCCATGCCGAGCATGATCAAGTCAAAGTTACGCTTGCCAAGGGTTTTCTTGATGATCCTTTCGTAATCACTGGCATTCGCTTCGATATCTTTTTCTGCAACCATTCGGAAGATATTTTTCGCGTCGATTGGAAGAGCGGTGAGTCCTCCCTCAATCATTGCCATATGGAAGTTGCTATCTTTATCTGAGGGGAGAACAGCGCGTTCATCACTCCAAAAGAGATAAACTTTGCTCCAGTCAAGAGTGTTTTGGTGTTTGGAGGAGAGTTCTTTGAAGATTTTTTTGGGTGTTGAACCACCTGAGAGAGCAACAGCAAAAAAGCCGTGGTCTGCAATCGCAGCTTTTGCTGTATCAACCCAGTCTTTTACGGCAAAATCAAGGGTTTGCTCTGCATTCCCGGGTAGGACAAGTATGCGTCTTTGGTCTAGGTGATAGTGCATTAAAGCCTCCAGGGAATTTGAGTGAGTAAATCAAGCATCATTTGGTAGTGTTTTTTCGAAGCTGGGTAGAAGATTTCGTCAATAATTTCTTTTCCTTCTTGAGCGCCACAAAGGTAAGTGGTAGTGGGTAGATCGCATTTGCTTGCATCTGAAACTTGAATCGAAACTTGTCTTGTCGCTCCATTGCGTTTGAAATGAAAGTGCATTTTATTGATCTGACTCTCAATTTCAATTCCTAGAATAGCTCCAGGATTGAGCTTGGGCTCCTCTTTTGGCTTGAGGAAGATCACAACATTATGAGTGGGTCTACGGTATGATAGGCGAATATTTCCTTCGATGAGTTCAAAGGATTGAAACTCCCAGCCAAGTCTTGAAGCTAGCCACGCTTGCAGATAGCCTGCTTCAATTTCTTGCCCTTTATTATAGGTGATTGAGATTAGATGAGCCTCTTCTAAGGCTGTGAGTGCGTCTTGGTAATTAAAGGCATTTGTTAGTAAAGAGCGCCAACTTGAGATTGCGCTCCAGTGAAGGTCTCCCACTTCGCATGAAAATTTTTGAGAAAGTGTGCGCAAAGAGGTGCTAAATGCCTGTAAATTAGTACTAGCCTCTGAGTCAAAAATAATGCGATTAGCATAGGGCACTAAGTGAGGCAAAATCACACTTTCTGCTCCAGGATCTTGTGTCCAAAGAAGATAGACTGGAAGGTCTGGAAGTATATGGGGAGTTACAAGAAAGAAGACGCGCTCTTTATATGTTCCACCCACTTCAATTTGAATTGTCTCGCAAAAAATTTTTAAGTCACCTTCACCAATAGTCTGAGAAGCAACAGAGGTGTGCAAGTAATTTTCCTCTGCTCTTCCATCTGAGATAATAAAGATAACGCGAGAGGGAAACTTGCTGACAACACGTTTGATAAGTTTTTGAAAGTGAGCAACCCTTGCATCTCCATGTAAATGTACAATGAGATTAAAAAGGGAAGCGCGGATTTGAGCCTGCCCTTGCGCTTCATCCCAAAGGCGATTGAGCTCTTTTCCTATATTGGTTGTTTCCACATCACTCACAACAGCTCCCATTAAATTAATCTCCAGCTACGACCATCTTTCTTGAGCATCTCATTTGATGCTTTTGGTCCCCAAGAACCTGCTTGATAGTTTGGAAAATCGCTTGGTTTACTTTCAGCCCACCGCTCAAGAACTGGGGTGATCCATTTCCAAGATGTGAGCACTTCATCGCCACGTGCAAAAAGGGTTCCTTCACCTAAGATACAGTCGCAGATAAGACGTTCATACGCTTCAGGTGGGGTAAGTCCAAAGTAAGAGCCGTAGCGAAAATCCATCTTAACGGGTTGGATTGGGCTAGATGGGCCTGGAACTTTGGTATTGATACGAAGAGATATCCCTTCATCTGGTTGGATACGCAGGACAAGTACGTTATTTTCATTTTTCTTTCCATTGCGTGAAAAGAGAATTCCGGGAACCTCTTTAAAGGTGATGGCAATTTCAGATGCACGCTTTGGAAGGCGCTTTCCAGCGCGTAGGTAGAATGGAACTCCAGCCCAACGCCAGTTGTCGATATAAAGTTTAATGGCAGTATACGTTTCCATGACAGACTTAGGATCAACATTCCCCTCCTCTCGATACCCCTTGACTGCTACTGCATCTACAAAGCCAGGAGCGTATTGTCCACGAATAATATAATCAGAAAAGTGAGTCAAATCAATGGGGCGCAATGCTTGAAGAACTTTTACTTTCTCATCTCGAATTGCGTTTGCGTCAAGAGAGGCTGGAGGTTCCATAGCGACAAGTGTCAATAATTGCATCATGTGGTTTTGCACAATATCGCGCAAAATACCAGCCTCTTCAAAGAAGGCCCCTCGTGATCCAATTCCGATCTCTTCACCAACGGTAATCTGCACGTGATCGACATAACGGTTATTCCAAAGAGCTTCGAATAAAGAGTTAGCAAATCTGAAGATCATAATATTTTGCACAGTCTCTTTTCCAAGATAGTGGTCGATGCGGTAGATTTGGCTCTCATCTAGATGGGTGAGTACAAACTGTTGTAGCTCGATCGCAGAATCATAGTTACGTCCAAATGGCTTTTCAATAATCACTCTAGACCATTTATCTTTAACTTTTTGAGGGTCGTAAATAAGACCGCTCTTATTGAGATTTTCAATGATATTCTTAAAAAAACTCGGTTGGGTTGAGAGGTAAAAAACGCGATTGCCTCTTGTCCCAAACTTTTTGTCGAGATCATCCAAAAGTTTAGCTAAGTCCTGATAACCCTTAAGGTCATCGAAGTTAGATTGGTGATAGAAAACTTGTTCACCAAAGGTTTTCCATAGATTTTCATCAATTGGCTTGACGCGGGAGAATTTTCCAATAGCATCATGTAACTCAGTTCTAAAATCATCATGAGACTTTGTTCGACGTGCAAATCCTACACAAGCAAAGTGATCAGGAAGTTGCCCCTCACGGGCTAGGTTGTAGAGCGCAGGAACTAACTTACGTGCGGTTAGGTCTCCTGTTGCCCCAAAAATGACAACTATACAAGGATCTGTCACTTTTGAAGATCCAACCCCCTCAGACAAAGGATTATCAAATGTGATAGTTGTAACATTAGGAATGGGATGATCCAACATAATTACGTCCATTTGTTTTAAAATTTATAACCTTTATTAAAACAAATTTATTATTGTGAGTCCAGATAACTTTGAAGTAAGATGATGGCTGCGAGTGCATCAACCTTTTTAGCTCTATTCTTGCGAGAAACGCCGCCAAGTTGCATGGTGCGATGTGCTTGTACAGATGTAAGTCTCTCATCCCAAAGGCTAATAGGAATGTTAATCATCTTCTCAAAGATCGATATGAAATGACGCACTTCATCTGCCAAAAAACTGACAGAACCATTCATATGCAGTGGGTTACCAAAGATGATTTTATCGATAGAATACTCTTGAAGTAGTTGAAGTAAGAGCTTTGCAGTCTCTTCAGAGTTTTTTCCAGCTATAAGTGTTTTAAGAGAAGATGCAATGATTTTAGTCTCATCGGAAAGAGCCACTCCAAGACGCTTGAGGCCGAAGTCTACTGCGACAATACGTCCCATATCTATTTAACCATAGCTTTAACAAAGTCTCTAAACAGGGGATGTGGATGTGTTGGTCTTGATTTGAATTCTGGGTGAAATTGAACACCTATCATCCATGGGTGGTCTTTGACTTCAACAATTTCACACAGGTTTAGTTTTTCATAAGTACCTGAAAGACGTAAGCCCGCTTTTTCAAGCTTCTCTTTATAACGATTGTTTAGCTCATAACGGTGGCGGTGGCGCTCTGAAATAGAAATGGATTGGTACGCCTCAAAGGCTTTTGAATCTTTGGCAATTGTGCATGGATAGGCACCAAGGCGCATTGTTCCACCTTTATCTTCGATTCCTTCTTGCTCTTCTAATAGTGAGATAACAGGGTTTGGTGTCTTGGGATCCATTTCTGTTGAATTCGCATCCTTCTCTCCAAGGACATTTCTAACATACTCTACAACAAGAACTTGCATGCCAAGGCAGATGCCAAAGTAAGGTAGACGATTCTCGCGACAAAAACGTGCAGCTTCAATTTTTCCCTCCCACCCTCTCATTCCAAATCCACCAGGTACTAGACAGCCATCACAGCTTTTCAACTCTTCGATAGCATCTTCTTTATCAGACTCAATTGTTTTGAGTTTGATGACATAGCCGGCATTGAGTGCTCCATGATGAAGCGCTTCGAAAACAGATTTGTAGGCGTCTTTATGCTGAAGATATTTACCTACAATCCCAACAGTGAGAGTTCCTTTTGGATTGCGTGTAATATTGACGATATTCTCCCATTCGGAGAGATCAATTGGTTTGTTTGGAAGGTTAAGTCGTTTGCAAATCCAAGAGTCAACACCTTGTGTATTCAGCTCTAGAGGAACTTCGTAAATGGTGTCTTTCACATCAGTTGCGTCAAAGACAGCTTCTTTAGGAACATTGCAAAAAAGACTGATTTTGGCTTTAATTTCTTCATCCAGAGGCTCTTCGCATCGGCATAAAATCATATCGGGTAGAATTCCAATACTACGTAGTAGTTGGACAGAGTGTTGACTTGGCTTTGTTTTAACTTCTCCAGCAGCCCTTAAGTAAGGGACATAGGTCATATGAATGTAGAGGCACTCATCTGGACGCTCGTAACTAAATTGACGAATTGCTTCAAGGAAAGGGAGTGATTCAATGTCCCCAACAGTTCCTCCGATCTCAACTAAGACCAGATCCGAATTAGCTCTCTCTTGGCAAAGGTCAATGCGCCTTTTGATCTCATTTGTAATATGTGGGATCACCTGAACTGTTTTTCCAAGATAATCTCCACGTCGCTCATTTTTGATCACAGCATCATAGATTTGACCAGATGTTGAGACAGAAGATTTTGACAAGGGGGAGTTTGTGTAACGGTAATAGTGTCCTAGATCTAAATCGGTCTCAGCTCCATCATCTGTCACATAAACTTCACCATGTTCAAAAGGATTCATCGTGCCCGGATCAACATTCAAATAAGGATCTAGCTTGAGCATTGCAATTTTCAATCCCTTTTTTTCAAGAAGCATTGCAATTGAGGCGAGTGTTAATCCTTTCCCTAAGGAAGAAACGACACCACCTGTTATAAAAATGAATTTTCTAGACATAGTTCTTCTACTCGTTTTAAA
>CAMAUB010000066.1 GCA_945861315.1 Chlamydia trachomatis | reverse complement strand
CATCATCAATACGCTTCCAAAATAGGGGAAACGCTCTGTTTTTCTCTCCTCTTTTTTGAGAAGCCAAAAACTTGCTCCAATGCCAAAGATGACAAATGGAATATTGATCCAAAAGATGTAGCGCCAACCCAAGTATTGAGTGAGTGCTCCACCAATAATAGGCCCAAGCATCATGAAAAAAGAGGCGATTCCTGTATCAATACCAATCGCACGTGCACGCAAATGAAGTGGAAAGACCGTTATGAGTAAAGCAAGCGATGCCGGATAGGTCAACCCGCTGCCAATGCCTTGTAGTGTACGTGCGGTTATCAAACCAAAGCCAGTATGGGTGAGTCCTCCCATAACTGATCCCACTGCAAAAATAACCAAGCCTAAATTGTAGATCACTCGATAACCCCAAATTTCACAGAGGCGTCCACCAACTAATAGAAGCATTGTCATACTCAGAAGATAAGAGTTGACAACCCAAATCACACCAATTTGTGAGAAGCTGAGTTCTTTTTCAATGATAGGGATGGCAACAGGTAGGATGGTGGTATCTACAAGAAAAAGGGAGGTTGCTGTTGTGGAAACAAATAAAATCCACCAAAGTTGCATCTTTTTTAAAGGCATAGCAGACCTCTTGCGTAACTTCTCATGGTCGTTAAATGGATCTTTTTGCGCATCTTTTTTTCGTGCGTTTTTCGCCTACTCCATTTGAGTATGTCAAAAAACGCACGAAAAAAATCTACGCAAAAATCTCTCATTTCCCGACTCATGATAAGTTACGCAAGAGGTCTAGTGAAACCTTTTTCTAAAACATCCATTTTTGGACGATTGGAAAGCGTCTTCCCACAGAAAATGCCTTCTTTGTCACTCGAAGTCCAGGAGGAGCTTGTCTTCTCTTATACTCATTGAGATGGATTTTGCGTACAAGTTCTTTCACAAGCGAGAGGGGGAAGTCTCTTTTTTTAGCAATCTCTTCAGGCGAAAGATGTTCCTCAACGTAGTCTTCAAGGACGGCATCCACAATGGTATATTCAGGAAGAGTATCGCTATCTTTTTGATTAAATTTAAGTTCAGCTGTTGGGGCCTTTGTTAAAATATTGAGAGGAATCACCTCCTGATTTCGATTGATAAAACTTGCTAGTTCATAAACCCCTTGCTTTGTCACATCAGAGAGAACTCCAATTCCCCCACACATATCGCCATAAAGAGTTGCATACCCCATTGCCATCTCGCTTTTATTTCCAGGTCCAAGGATAAGATAGTGAAACTTGTTGGAAAAGGCCATCAGCAACATCCCCCGAATGCGCGCTTGAAGGTTCTCTTCTGTAACATCACTCACCTTCCGCATTTTTTCCTCTTCAAAATGTGGCTCAAGTGTATGAAGTAGTGTGGAAAAGGAATTTTCAATAGAGATCACTTTGAGATCAATTCCCAAATTTTCTGAGAGTTGTTTAGCATCACGCATTGTCTCATTAGAGGTGTAGCGAGAGGGCATGGTGATAGCAAGCACATTCTTTTTTCCAAGTGCTTCTACAGCAATAGCTGCTGTGAGCGCAGAATCGATTCCCCCTGATAATCCAAGTGCCGCTTTAGAAAAACCTTGTTTCTTAAAGTAGTCACGCAGTCCAAGGACAAGTGCTTTATAAAGATCTTCCACAGCAGAGACCATAATGGGACAAGGGGGCATCTGCTGTTCAAGATCAACTAAAAGAAGATCCTCCTCAAATCCTTTGGCAACATGTGTCATCTCCCCTTTTTTATCTAAGAAAAGACTGTAGCCATCGTAAATAAGGCTATCATTGCCTCCAACTTGATTGCAGTAGGCTATAGGCGCTTTTAAGAGGGCTACCGCACGTGCGCATACTCTTTTTCTTACAGCCATTCTGTGTGGATAAAAAGGAGAGGCTGAAAGATTTATAATGAGATCGATCTGTTCTTTCTGTAATGCTTTGATTGGATCAAATAGATAGCTTGATTCTTCATCTTGCCAAAGATCTTCACAAATGGTCACAGCCACACGCTTAGTGCCGACAATCCAAACTTTATTTTCTAAAGCTGGTTCAAAGTAGCGCCGTTCATAAAAAATATCGTAGTCTGGTAAAAGTGCTTTGTCTTGATAACCAATAAGTTTTCCATCTTCAATAATGGCTGCGCTATTGAAAAGTCTTTTTTTTCCCTTATTAGGATTTTTGCGCACCACTCCCACAAAAAGAACCATCCCTTTGGAATGCTCTATAATTCGATCAAGCTGCTGCTCCATCTCAAGAACAAAGTTTGGGAGCAAAAGAAGATCTTCAGGAGGATAGCCGCAAACTGCAAGTTCTGGAAAAACAACCATTTTTGCTCCCAAAACAGCTGCTTTTTCAATGATCTCTAAAATCTTATCGGTGTTGTTTTTGAGAGCTCCAATTGTTGGATTGATCTGTGCGATTGCAAGAAGCATCATTAGGGTCCGTAAAATAATAATATGGATGACTGGACTAGCGCGAAAGCTCCCGCGATTGAACGATCAAAATGGGGTTTGTATGGAGTCAATACTAACCCCATTTCGATCGTTCAATCCCGGGGCTTTGGCGCCGTCCAGTCATCCATGTTATTGTTTTACGGGCCCTTAGCTCCCAAAATCATCAAGCACAATATTCTCCCTTGGAACACCATAGTTATCAAGCAGCTTCAAGACGCTGCTATTGTGTAGAGGCGGGCCACAAACATAATAAAGAGACTCTTCGGGCTCTTCCATCTTTGAGAGCTGTCCTATTTCAAATGCGCGGAAGAGAAAATTTGTTTTTACCAGATCATTTTTTGGCCAATTATCTTCAGGAAGAGGTTCAGAGAGTGCAAGATTATAGGAAAAGCTTTTATGCTCCCGAGCCAACTTCTCATACTCCACTTGATAGATGTTCTCTTTAAGCGAGCGAGCACCATACCAAAAATCAACCCTTCGCTTTGAATGTTCACTCAAAAAGAGATGTAGAACATGGCTTCGTCCAAACGAAGAGCCAGCACCACCAATTAAAAAGACCAGAGGACGATGATCCTCAATCATAAATGATTCGCCATAAGGGCCTGATAAGCGTATATGGTCACCTGGCTTTAAACCAAATGTGTAGCTAGAACAAATTCCCCAAGGAATCTTCTCCACCATCTGTCCTTTGATAAAAGGAGGTGTTGCAATCCGGATATTAAACTTAAGTAATCTACCTTCTGCCGGATAAGACGCCATCGAATAGGCTCGAATTACCTCATTTGCCCCTAGATGAGAAAAATCAATTGTACGTCCCAAAAGACCAAACTTTTCCCAGTCACTGAAATATTTAGGGTCCATAGTTCGCTTCCAATCATCTGTCACTGTCTTAAAGGGAGGAACATGAAACTGAAGATAGCCCCCTGAACGGTAGGGAACTTCCTCCCCTTCTGGCAATTCGACGATAAGCTCTTTGATAAAAGTAGCAACATTGTCATTACTAATAACTTTAGCTTTCCATTCTTTAACCTCTAGATAGCGTTCTTCAACATGGACCTCAAGGTCATGCTTCACCTTAAATTGACATGAGAGACGCCATCCTTCTGATAACTCTTTCTTGTTAAATGTTGCCTTGTCTGTCTCAAGTGGGTCCCCAGCTCCATCTAATACCTGTAGGCGGCACTGTTTACACGTTGCTTTTCCACCACAAGGAGAGGGGACAGGGATTCCCTCATTTGTAAGGGCCGAAAGGAGCGTCTGACCACCAGCTACAGTTTTAGTTAAGTCATTACATTTATTGATCCCAATACGGCATGGAGCTGTTCGAACCAACTTATTCTTAGTCAGAAGAATCAAAAGCGTGAGCAATAGTCCAATGACGACAAATGCCACAACGGCAATAATGGTAACAGTCATTCCTTCAAGAAATTGTGCAATGAACATTCGGCGCCATCATACGTAATTTTGAATTCGATTGCAAAAAGGATTCTTAAAAAATAGACTTCTTTCGAAACTCGATTACGCAGACTTAACGCAAAGACGCGCAAGCCGCGAAGACGCAAAGATTTTTATAAATCACTCACCTTACGCATTTTTTTCTCTTCACAGAGCGGCTGCGGGGGCCAACCTGCTTCAGAGTGCTCCTCGAGCAACTCCTTAAAGTTGCTCTTCGTCTCACTCTTCGCATTTTGACCCCCTCGCTCACTCTGTGAAGGAAAAAAATGCGTAAGGTGAGTAAATCATTGACGACTCTTTCTATGCCATTGCGCAGAAGTTGCTGCTAATACATTTTCAATTTTCTTTGCGTCTTCGCGCTATGGCGTCTTTGCGTTGATGGAAGTCTAACCTCTCCCGGACTCAGTTGAAAATTTGGACAATCACTGGCATAAAAATTGCTTGCATACATATAGTTAGTCAAAACAACTTGAAAATGAGGTAAAGTGAGAAATACTAGTTCTATTAATGCATTGATATTCATTGTTATTCTCGCTATTGGCGCAGTTATAACCTATTCCGTTATTCAAACTCATATAGAAGGCATGTGGATTCTGGTTGCCTCTTTTCTTGTGGCTTGGTTTGTTTCTGCCGCAGTTAAGATTGCAGATCAATGGGATAGGGCCGTGGTATTGCGCCTTGGTCGTTTTCGCTCTTTAAGGGGGCCAGGGTTGTTTTTCATCATCCCCATCATCGATAGGGTTCCCTACTGGATCGATATTCGTGTGATGTCAACTCTCTTCAAAGCGGAAAAGACTTTAACTAAAGATACAGTACCTGTGGATGTAGATGCTGTGCTTTTCTGGAAGGTGATAGATCCGAAGAAGTCTGCACTGGAAATAGCTAATTATCAAAGTTCTATAGCTTGGGCATCTCAAACAGCGCTGCGTGATGTGATTGGGAAAACCTTACTATCGGACATGTTAGAAGGGAGGGGCAAGATTAGTGAAGAACTCCAAAAGATCATCGATGATCGTACAGAACCTTGGGGAGTTAACGTTATTTCTGTCGAGGTAAAAGATGTCCTCATCCCACCTGGTTTGGAAAATGCAATGTCGATGCAAGCACAAGCAGAAAGAGAGCGTCAAGCTCGAGTCATTCTTGGGGATTCAGAGCGCCAAATCGCTGAAAAGTTTGGTGAAGCTGCTAAGGCGTATATCAATAATCCTGTCGCCCTACATTTAAGAGCTATGAATATGCTCTATGAAGGCTTGAAGGAGAATTCTACGATCGTCATCGTCCCAAGCTCTGCCATCGAATCGATGCAATTAGGCGGTCTTGCAGGAATGACAGCTTTGACCATGGGCCTGGACAAAAAGAATGACTCTTGCAATCAAAGCGATTAGAAAATAGACTTCTCTCTTTTAAAGAGAGGTTATATGGCTGAAGGAAAGCTTAAAATTCATAGTGAGAATATTTTACCCATCATCAAAAAATGGCTCTATTCTGATAAAGATATTTTTGTAAGGGAATTAATATCAAATGCTTGTGATGCAATCTATAAGTACTCCTACCTTAATAAGGAGTCTAAAGAAGAGTACCGAATTGACCTTAAGATTGATAAAAAGAAGAAAACTCTCACCTTCTCTGACAATGGCATTGGGATGACAGCTGAGGAGGTTGAAAAATATATTGCACAGATCGCCTTTTCTGGCGCTGAAGAATTTGTCAAAAAATATCAATCAAATAAGGAAGGAGACCAAGTCATCGGTCATTTTGGACTTGGTTTTTATTCTTCTTATATGGTCGCCAAGCTTGTAGAAATCCAAACAAAATCAGATGAAGGGAAAGCCGTTTTATGGAGATGCGACGGTTCAACAACCTATACAATTGAAGAGGGAGAGCGCAAGATCAGAGGAACAGAAATCACTCTCTTTTTGATGGATGAAGAGGAAGAGTTTTTAGAGAGTTATCGTCTGCGTCAAATCTTAGATCGTTACTGCACCTTCTTGCCCCACCCTATTTATTTGGATGATCAGCGCATTAATGATAAAGAGCCTCTTTGGCTTAAAGCTCCTTCTGATTGCACAGATAAGGAGTATCTTGATTTTTACAAAAAGCTATTCCCAATGGAAGTGCCACCACTTTTTTGGATCCATCTGAATATCGACTATCCTTTCAATTTAAAAGGTATTCTCTACTTCCCGAAAATTTCTCAAGAGAGCGATTTAAAAAAAGAGGCGATACGTCTTTACTGCAATCGCGTCTTTGTCTCTGACAATTGCAAAGATCTTTTGCCAGACTATCTTATGATTTTGCGCGGTGCGATTGACTCCTCTGATATTCCTCTTAATGTTTCACGCAGCCACCTTCAAATGGATCGCACTGTGAAGCAACTTGGGACGCATATCTCTAAGAAGATTTCGGATCGATTGACTTCTTTATACAACTCAGAACGTGAAAAGTTTCTCTCATACTGGGAAGATATTGAGATCATCATTAAATTTGGAATTTTGCAAGATGAGAAATTCTATGAGAGATCCAAGCAATTTCTTATCTGGAAAAACAACAAGGATGAATGGACAACTATCGAAGAGTACCTAGAGCGACACCAAGATCAAAATGTCTACTATGCACCTGCTGACAAATCCCACCTCTTTGATCTTTATAAGGAGAGAGAGGTTCTCATTGTCCGGCAAGCTCCCATCGATTCCGCTATCATGCAATTTCTTGAAAGAAAGACAAAAGCTCAATTTAAGCGAATTGACTCACACCTTGATGAGACGATTCTTGACCCTTCAAAAGAAAAAAAACTGCTCGATGCTGAAGGAAAAACTGAGAGCGGTAAAATTGCTGATCTCTTCCGCAAAAAACTCGACATGGAAGTGGAAGCAAAAAGTCTAAGCTCAACAGCTCTTCCTGCGCTGCTCATGATGAAAGAGGAAGAGAGACGGATGCGTGATCAAATGGCCTATCACAACAAAGAAATGTCACACGTTTTTATGAAGCCAACGCTTGTGGTTAATACCAATAGCAAGCTGATTAATGCTATCTATGGAATGGACAAAAAAGATCCTCAGTTGGCGGAAGAGATGGTGAAACAAATTTATGATTTGGCGTGCTTATCGCAACGAGAAATGGCTCCCGAGAAGCTCAGTGCCTTTGTAGAAAGAAGCACTGAGATTCTCGAGAAACTTATGAATAAGCATTAAGAAGTTTAAGAATTAAGAAGTCGTTGCTGG
>CAMAUB010000065.1 GCA_945861315.1 Chlamydia trachomatis | reverse complement strand
CATATTTCTCTTGAGTGTGCTCTTAAAACATATCCCAATCTCACTCTGATTGGAGAGGAAATTTTCAAAAAGGGTGTCAGCTTGGCCCAAATAATCCATCAGATTGCCGATGTGATTAGTCAAAGGGCAAATCGAGGAAAGAACTATGGTGTGATTTTAATTCCAGAAGGTTTACTCGAATTTGTTCCTGAGGTCAGAGCTTTGATTGACGAACTCAATAGCGGCACACTAACGGCAAAAGGGGAAGCGACACTTGCCAGCTTGCCAGAAAATATTGCTCATGAATTGCAGATGGCGAGGGATCCACATGGTAATGTTCAACTCTCACATATCAAAACAGAAGAATTAATTGTAGCGCTTGTGGAGGATGAATTAAAGCAGCGCTTAAGCTTTAAGGGAACTTTTCGTCCTGTTCATCATTTTTTTGGTTATGAGGGGCGCTGCAGCTTTCCATCAAATTTTGATGCAAATTACACTTATGCTCTTGGAATGACATCAGCTCTATTGATTGATCGGGGTTTGACAGGTTATATGAGTACAGTTTCTCATTTGACTTGCCGTGTCGAAGAGTGGAGTGTGGGAGGAATGCCCCTCACCATGATGATGCATATGGAAAAGCGCAAAGGGCGTATGACGCCAGTTATTCGAAAAACGACAGTAGATCTTGATGGTGATCCATTTAGATATTTTGCAGGCTTGCGCGATAAATGGGCTATTGAAGATCACTACCGCTACCAGGGGCCTATTCAATATTTTGGGCCGCCAAATCTCTGTAATGAGACGACTATGACCCTTAAATTGGAACAAAATGTCCCTGTTCTTGTCTGATTTTCAAAAAGTGCGTCCAAGCAATGAATATGCTCAAGATGCGATCTTTGAAAAAATCACTGCACCAAGTATAGCAAAGCAGGCTCGAAAATATTCATGTAGCTCTGACCATATTGGATTTAGAAGCATGTTTGCCCCTCTTCAAGCAGAGTTGCTTGGAGAATTAAAAATGGAAGAGCGCACATCTATTTTTCAAAATGAGGCAAACTCAATCTTTGAACATTTTTATGCCAATGCTAAGCTTCCAGATGAACTCATCCACGTCACGTGCACTGGCTATCATAGCCCATCGGCCGCGCAGCTAGCTATGGCAAAGCGAGGAGGCAACACAGCTGTCACCCATGTCTACCACATGGGGTGTTTGGCAGCTATTCCAGCTATAAAAATAGGAATGGGTTTTTTAGCTTCTGGTAAAAAACAGGTTGATGTTATCCATACAGAACTTTGCTCTTTGCACTATAATCCCAAGATACAAACACCTGAGCAATTCGTGGCTCACTCACTATTTGCTGATGGAGCGATCAAATATACATTGAGCCTGTCAGGCTCAGGTTTTAGAGTGCTTGCTATCCATGAACAGATCATCCCATCAACTGGGGATCAAATGAGCTGGACTCCTGAAAGTTGGGGGTTAAAAATGACCCTTTCTAAAAAAATTCCATTCTCTATCGCTTCGACTATTGGCTCTTTTGTTGAACGCTTGACCAAAGATCACAAACTTGAGAACCCTCTGTTTGCTATTCACCCTGGTGGACCTAAAATTATCGAAGCAGTGGTTAACAAGCTCTCTCTTAGCGAAAAACAGGTTGAGTCAACACGGAAAATTCTTTACAATTATGGTAATATGTCTTCTGCCACATTGCCACACATATGGGAAGAAATTTTAGAGAGTTATCCAGTTGGAACTGATGTTGTCTCTTTAGCCTTTGGTCCTGGGCTTACTCTATGCGGAATACTACTACGTAAGGAATAAAATGTATTTTTTCATCCCCTTTGTGATTCAAGCCATTGTCATTTTTATCGATGAGTTTTACTTCCATATCAAACGAGGACTCCCTCTTTGGGAGCGCATTGGCCACCCAATAGATACACTCAGTGTCTCAGCTTGCCTTTTATTTGCACTTTATTTTCCATTTAGTCAGGGAAAGCTGATCATTTATATCATTCTAGCCACACTCTCATGCATACTTGTCACTAAGGATGAATTTGTCCATAAAGAGCACTGCCCCGCCAAAGAGCAGTGGCTGCACGCCCTGCTCTTTATCAACCATCCTCTTGTTATGATTTCAACTGCCTTCTTGTGGGCAGGGGGGCACACTCTATTTCTTACAATTCAATTTTGTGTCAGCATCTTTTTTGCTCTTTATCAAGTTATTTACTGGAATTTCATATGGAAGAAGTCATAAACAACGCCTTTTACGATGAGCTGGGTGAAAATTGGTACCACGACAGCTGTCACCCAATCGCACTACTGCGTGCCGAAAATGCAGCACGCACCCCTTGGATTGCAAAGAAGATCCTCAATCAATTCATGAAAAAGCCGTGTGTCATTTGTGACCAGGGGTGTGGAGCGGGCTTTTTGGCCAATGCTCTTGCAAAAGAGGGGCATCATGTTGTAGGAGTTGATCTCTCCGCGAAGAGCCTTGCAACGGCCCGTGCCCACGATGAAACCAAATCTGTTGCTTATCTCAAGGCAGATGCATCTAAGCTTCCCTTTGAAGATGAAAGTTTTGATGTTGTTACCTCCCTTGACTTTCTTGAGCACATCGAAGATCCCAAAAAAACCATTGATGAAGCAGCTCGTGTCTTAAAACCGGGAGGCCTTTTTTTCTTCCATACCTTCAATCGTAATCCCATCTGTTGGCTTGTTGTTGTTAAGGGGGTTGAGTGGTTTGTGAAAAATACACCCAAAAAGATGCATGTCTACAAACTCCTTGTGAGACCTTCTTGGGTCAAAAAATGGTGTCAGGAAAATGACATGGAAGTAAAAGAAATACATGGAGTTAACCCAAAAATAGATCGGGCTTTTTTCAAAATGCTTCGCACTGGTGAAGTTCCAGATGACCTCACCTTTCATATGACTAAAAGCACAACATGCGGGTATTTGGGATATGCAAAAAAGCTGGTTAAAAGCTGAATGGGATGTCAAGTTGGATGGCTGTTAGCCAGTAGTGGGCAGTGGTGTTACTGCCATAGACATTGTAGAGAGTGTAGAGTCTAAGTACGCCAATAGTTGGAAGTTCAAACTCAAAGTCGGTGAGCAGGTTGATGACTTTGTAGCCTAGATCTGCATAACCTCTAAAGGGGACGTTTGCAAGGAAGTTATTGGAGGCGAAGTTGAAGAGAAAGTTCATTTGCCACTCCCACACAACTTTTTCACTCAAACGTAAGTTCCACTCTAAAAAGCCATCAAACCAAGGAGCGCCAATTTCAGCAATGCCAAAACCTGCATAGAGCCAAGCGCGTTGCGTCCAAAGATCACAGTCAGCCTGATAGCATGTTTTGCCAACAGACACGCCAACCTCGGTATTGAAGTGTCCATTGAAATAAAAGGAGTCATCTTGAATAACAATATCCCGAATCCCAGTAAACATCACTCCAGTTGTTAGAGTAAATGGATCATGAGCAGTATCATCCATCCAGTTATAGCGAATATCAGCTGTTCCACCTACAAATGAAAACGGAGTGAAATTAGTGTCAGCTGCCTCTACTTGTAGCTGAATGTCCCAGTAAGGCCATGGGCTCACTTCAAGGTTGCACTCTACCCAATACTCAAAACCAAAATGTTTGAAATTCCCTGCAGGCGAGTAAGCTTTATAGCCTTGGCTATAGAAAAAGGCTGGAATGAGATGGAATTCAAGAGGGGGATTAAACCATGGATTAAATTCAAGTCCAAAAAGGGGAGAAGTACAAAGCACTAAGCTCAAGAGGCGTTTCATGATTAGATTATTCTTGGTCAGTTAGCCAGCGTTCTGCATCAATTGCTGCCATACAGCCACTACCAGCTGCTGTCACCGCTTGGCGATAGACTGGATCTTGAACATCTCCACAGGCAAAAACTCCTTCAACGTTGGTATAAGTCGTTCCAGGTTTGACAAGCAAGTAGCCTTGCGCATTTGTCTTAATTTGACCATTTAGAAAGTCTGTATTGGGTTTATGTCCCGTTGCAAAAAAGACTCCTGCAGCTTCACGTTTCGCTTCTTTGCCGCTCTTTACATTCTTGACAAGTACTGAGCGAACAACCTTATCACCTTCAATTTTTGTGATCTGAGAATCCCACAAAATTTCAATTTTGGGGTGATTAAGCGCTCTTTTTGCCATGATCTTTGAAGCGCGCAGTTGATCTCTTCTGTGTACGATATAAACTCGTCTTCCATATTTAGTAAGAAAAGTGGCTTCTTCAACAGCAGAGTCTCCGCCACCAATGACATAGAGATCTTTGTCTCGGAAAATTGGCATGGCACCATCACACACAGCACAAGCTGTGACTCCTTTTTGCCAAAAGCCATCTTCACCCGCCCCCTCAATATCTAGACGTTTTGCTGTCGCTCCTGTCGCAATAATAAGTACATCCGTTTGAACTTCATGTTTCTTGCTTTTTACGATGAATGGGCGCTTTGAAAGATCCACCTCTAAGACATCTTCTTGTAGAAGGTCAGTTCCAAAACGGCTACACTGTTTGCGAAATGAATCCATTAGATTTGGACCCATAATACCTTCTGGAAACCCCGGATAGTTTTCTACATCGGTTGTTGTCATGAGCTGTCCACCTGCTGGCCCAGAGAAAAAGCCTTCAAACATTAAGGGGGCTAGATTCGCCCTTGACGCATAGAGCGCAGCTGTGTAGCCCGCTGGGCCTGATCCAATGATTGTGACTTTTCGCTTTTCCATCTATATACTCCTCTAAGTTAAAATAAGAAATTTGGACCACCTCAAAGCCTCGGGCTTGAACGATCGTAACCGACCAAATATTAGAAATATGGGGTCGGTTACGATCGTTCAAGCGCGAGAGCTTTCACGCTGGCCCAAATTCTCATTTTAACTTAGAGGAGTATATTCTCCTATGACTAGTGCAGTTGCAGTTGCGTATGATTGGCAGTGACTGATTGTAACAAGTAAATGTTTTTTGGGAAATTGCTTCTTCAGATCGGCCGATAAAAAGACCTCAGGTTTTCCATGTTCATTGTTGATCACTTCGATCTCGCACCATTTGTTCACTCCGATTCCAAGAGCCTTGACAACAGCTTCTTTTGCAGCAAAGCGACCAGCATAGCGGGGGATTGGATCTTGATACTTTTCACAATAAGCTTGTTCTCGTTTTGAAAAAAGTCGATCTAGAAAAGAAGCCCCGTGCTTCTTGTGTGCAGCACGAATTCTTTCGATTTCAATGAGGTCAGATCCAATTCCTAGATAATCATTAAGAATAGCAAACCTCATCTTCAATCACATTGCAAAAGATCATGCGTCCTGAAGAGGTGTGTTTGACAGAAAGAACTCTTGAGTCAATCGTCTCACCAATAAAAAGACCTCCTCCATTGACCACAACCATGGTACCATCTTCTAGATAGCCAACACCTTGATCTTCTTCTTTCCCAATACGTTGAATCTTAATTTTCAGAAATTCACCTTTTGGAGTGAGTGGCTTGAGTGCATTAGATAAGGCGTGAATATTGATAATAGAAATCCCATCTTCTTGCGCATTCACTTGAGTATCAGACACCAATAAATCGGCTCCAAGTAGTTTGGCTAAACGCCTAGTCTTTTTAGACAGTTCTTTCTCTTCTTTGAAATCGGTCTCATGATAACGCATACCGTGTTCATCTAGTCGTTTGATTAGATCAGAAATATGTCTTCCTTCCTCTTCCATATTTCGAAGAAGAAAGCGAGGCAAAACAAGACGATGATCAAAAATGCCAGTATTGAGCAGATCAAGTATGCGAGGATCTTCAAGAGCCGTTTGATCTAACAGTAGATCACGCGCTTTTTGAACAACAGGGCTTAGGTGCAAAAAAGGGAGGCTAATAGCAAGTTCATTTCCACAGCGGATTATAATCATTGTTCCAATATAGAGGCCTAGCAAGAAGAGAGAAAGATGAATCCCATTGCTCAATGCTACTGCAATCCCTAAATCTGTGACAGACATCACACGTGCGTAGATTGCACTTAAGGCAAAACCGAGCAAATATCCAAAAAAGAGACCGAGCAAAGTGAGTGTAAATGATTTTAAAGCAAACCGCTTGAAAATGAGGTCTATGCAAATAATTGTTGTTGCCACCATGAAAGAAATAAGGGTCGCAACATAAGCATTAGCCTCAAGGCTAACAAGATAGACACTCATAAATAAAACAGTCAGCAAGAAAAAAAGAGCACGTGCAAAATTCATAGTGCAAGTTCCTTCTTATAATAATAAGAAGAGCCAACTAGCAGTCCAAATCCTACCGCAATATCAATGGTTCCTCGTAGAGCCAGTGGGCAATAACGAAGAGAGAAGCCTAGCAGAAACATAATACCGATCAAGATCAAATATCCCTTACCAAAAAGATCTTTTAATAAAGGTTTTTTCAAAGCCGTTAGGCGAGAGAGTTGACGCATTGCAGACTTCTTCAAAACAGTTCTTCCCTTGATATAGCCAAGAGGGAAGGCGATGAAAAGCAAGAGAAGGCAATGCGCTTTAAATAAAAATGTTAACCCCAAAATAGTAAGAGCCATTCCGACAAGCGACCAAATAAGTCCAGAGATGCGTATCAGTGTTGAGTGTTTCATAATCAATCCTTGAAAGTTTTTTCTCGGCAGTATATAATTTAGCTCTATTTAGCTGAAGGGGCAAAATGAGTGTTTTGGCACATATTGATTGGAATCCAGATAGAATTTGTTTCACAATTCCTTATATTAATTTTGCAATTGCCTGGTATGGAGTCTTTTTTGCCCTCGGCTTTTCCCTCAGTTATTTTTTCTTTCTTAAGGTAATAAAAAATTATCTTTACGTAGATTCCAACTCCCTTGAAGAGAATCAAAAAAATGTCACCTACTTTAAAGACAGATTTATGCTCCTTCTGGTTTCCTTTTCGATCATTGGAGCGCGCATGGGCTATATTTTCTTTTATGGTTGGCCTATCTACAAGGTGCATCCTGAGAGCATTTTTAACTTACGTGAGGGAGGCTTAGCAAGTCATGGAGGAGCAATAGGAGCTTTGATCGCTCTTTTTATTCTCTCTAAATTGCTTAAAAAGCGTTTCTCGAAACTTACATTCCTGACTATTCTTGATGCAGTTGTTGTTCCAACGGCCCTTGCAGGAGCTTGCATCCGCATTGGAAACTTTTTTAACCAAGAAATTACAGGGACGCCCACCTCCCTTCCTTGGGGAGTGCACTTCTTGCGTCCGATGGATGGAT
>CAMAUB010000064.1 GCA_945861315.1 Chlamydia trachomatis | reverse complement strand
TCATCCAGATTGGCAGACACATCTTTCTAAAGGTGATTTGATCTTTGCTAAAGATTGGCTCAACCAAAAGATTCACAAACATGGCCGCACCTATACACCTTCAGAGCTTGTCAAACAAGTCACTGGAAAGACACTTACAGCAAAACCTTATCTCTCCTACCTTAACAAAAAATATACAGAAATCTACACTATCTGAATCGTATAGTCGAGTGTTCCAGGCTTATAGAGCGATGCAAAAGCCTTGAGATACTCCTTTTTACTCTCAAGCAATCGAATCATTGAGATTGTGCGATCAAATTGCTCTTGGTGAACAACTCTCTGTCGATTCATTACCGTTGGTCCAAAAAGAAGCGTATTAAGTGCCTCTAGATCCAAGGTCTCATTTGTTCCGATACCAAGCAAAGCTAATAGACGTACGGTTTGATTTCCAGACGTGTCAAGACCATCCTTTGAACCAAGAGTCAAATAGCTCGGTTCTAAAAGTTCAATGATCTTTAATTCAATAAATACATAGGCTAAAGAGATAAAATTGATTCGATTCTCTTGAGAGAGAGTAGAAGAGCGACCAAAAAATGTGCGGTGAATCTCAGCTAAAAGATTCTCAATAAAAGTTGGAAAGAGATCTTGCTTAATCCTTGGAGGAAATGAGTAACCTGTGCTCTCATCGCCCAAATGGTTGGCAAAGTGTGAGATAAATTGAGCCGCATCATTCAAGTCATGATAGACCCCCTCTTGCAAATAAAAATCAGTGTCCATTGCCATCGTGACAACTGCAAATACTTCTGAAAATTCGGCCTGTCTCGCTGTCTTTTCAATAGCTTCACATCTAGCATGCTCTTTCCAAGAGGTGCGATCTTGAAAGTTGAAATAGAGGTGACGCTTGAATAATCCCCTTAAATAACACTTAAATTCTTCAGTGACGTAAGCCTTATTGATCAAATGCTGACTAACAGGACATCCCATCCGCACAATTTTAATCTTAGATTTTCCACTAGTTAACTCTGCTTGCACCTCGGGAAAATTCCCCTGAATAAGAGGATCGAAAATACGTTGTTCTTCGTCACGAATCAAATCAAGAGCAGCAAAAACAGGACCGCTAGGATGGTGTTTAAAAGCCTCAAAAAGCGCATGATTTGATTGAGCTAATTGATTTGACAAATGCCCATTGAGTTCTGTCTTAGAACGATCAATAAGCGCTTTTAATGCCCCTTTTATTTCCTCCCTATTAGGTCCAATTGTAAAAAGGGCATGAGTGAGTGCACCTACTAGCTTCATTAGATGTATGAACACCGGCTTACTCTCCGGTGGAGAATAAACCTCGAATCTTTGATAATCACGATCATGGATAGATTCCCGCAAAAAATAGATGAAATCATGGAAGTAGCGATGACATCCTTTTACAGCAAATTGTCGAATCAAATTGCGTGGATTAGATGCGAGCATTAAAGCCATAACTGCATTGTGTACACATGTTACCAGATGCACTTCTTTATAGCGCATTGCCTCTGTATAAAATTTATCGATCTCAGGATGACACGTCTTTAAAATTTCTTTCGCCAATAGATGAAGACTTCGGTCTTCCCAGTTGACAATTTGAACAAGAGGATCCTCTCCAAAATATTCCTGCGCAAAGAGACCAAAATCACACGCCAATTTGATCCGACGTGCTAGCTCTGTACTAAAAAAATCATGCCCAGCTTCATTTTTTAAATAGAAAAGTTCATAAAGATGGTCTCGCTTAATCACATCAAGATCATTGAGTAGATGAACCCCAGCTTCTTCCTCAACCTCATCCAAAACTGAAGACGGCGCCTGTTTATCCGTTTTGATAGGAGTTTTGGCAAAGTCATGGAAAATCTCATGAATCACTTTCGTTCGATAAAAATTTTGAAGTTCTTTATATTCTTTAAACTCAGAAACTCGCAGCTTGAAAATCTTTCCATACTGATCCAGCTTTTGCGCAGCTTCTCCAACTAAAACCATTACCGCATTAATGCCTTCAATTAGATGACGTCCATCTTCAGCTTTCCTCATCTTCTGATAGAAAGCCTCTAAATAGTAGTGAACAGTACGAAACGTCTCTCGAATCGCCTCAAGAGTTCGCTCGTCCGATCCTGCTTTGACCCAATACTCTTCTTCTAGCTCAACCTCTTCTTTAACTTGCCTGTGAGAGACTAGAAGATTTGTTTCGGTTACTTCGACTTCTTCTAGCGATTCTACTTCGACAAGTGTGTTGAGGTTTTCAAGAGCATCAAGAATACCTAACCCCTTATTGCTCATAAGCCAACACTCCTTTTCTTTATTATCCCCCATTTAGCGAATAAAAAGTAAAATATTTATTATCAATGAATTAGCTATTTAAGTCGCTTTTAACAATTTCTTTACTCACTACCTCCCAATAAGTTACAAAATATAGCTTAAGAATTTTTAATTTCTCTTAACATTTAAAATTTATTTTACATAATAAAGACTAGGTAAAGAATTTCAAGGATGACATACAAATAGAGTTTCAGAAGAACTCTAATAACCTGAGACTCGGGTTAATACTAATTGAAAAAAATAAGTTGACAAACTCATGCCATCTCGCACAGCATCTTTGAACAACCCTTTCTCGCTCATATTTAATAATATGAGCTTCGCAATGCTTGATCAAATCTACTGCACGGTCTGGCATGATTTTATGAACTTATTTCTTGCAATTAGTATAATACCAGTTAAGTGACCCTATCCGCTAAGGAGGGTAGCTTTTGGGGGGCCCTATAGGGAGATAGGGGGCCCTCATTTTTTAGAGCCTGTTTTAGGGCCAGTAAAAGAATAACATGGAGACTGGACTAGCGCGAAAGCACCAGGATTTCAAATCTATCTTTCCATAAGATGTTTTGCTTCTTGATCGGATAAAATCATTTTAAAATTTTCAAATTGAACGCGTGCAATATCTGAGCGAAATGATTTCACTTTCTCGTCTAAAAAGCTGTATCGTAATCCGATGAATGGAATTTTTTGCTCCTCACATGCAACTTCAATTTCTCTAAGGTTTGTTGCTTTATCGTTGATAAATACAATTCGCTTTGGATAGTAATTGAATTTTTCAAATAGCTTCAACAAAGCTTTTCCTTTATGTGTTCCTGAGGTAAATAAGATCCCTTTTCTAAATAAGATAGCTTGAGGAATGAGCAGAGGAACATCCTCTTTCGTAGGGGCTGATAAAGAGAGATCCATGCCAATACTCTTGAGCTGATAAACAGTTCGCGTTGCAAGAGCCAATCCTCTAGTGGAAAGACCAATGACAGTAAAATGGTTTTGAAGATAACGCACAATTTCTGGCGTTTGCGCTTCAACAGCCTTTACTTGTGTGATATTTTGTACAGCTTCCCACTCAGCTAGAGCTAATTCTGAAGCTTCCGTAGCAGAGCTACCTTGCAATTCATACCAATCCCGCCTGTGACAAAACCATTGATCAGTTCCTACTTCTTGAATGGGAGTGAGCAGTGTATTATCAATATCTAAGATGATAAATGTATCGGAAGCTACATATTCTTTGAGTTCATCAAAATGAGCGATTTCAACGATTTTTCCACAAAGTGGAAAAGCAAACAGTAAAAATAAAAAGAGGAAATTATGCATCCTTCTCACCTTGTTTCAGTAGAGTTCTACAAGAACTCTTTATAATTGTCCATGCCTTTATTTCGGTAACTCACTTTACGCATTTTTTCCCTTCACAGAGTGAGCGAGTGGGTCAAAATGCGAAGAGTGAGACGAAGAGCAACTTTATAAAGTTGGTCGAGGAACACTCTGAAGCAGGTTGGCCTCCGCAGCCGCTCTGTGAAGAGGAAAAAATGCGTAAGGTGAGTCGGTAATTAGCTAAGCAACTCTTGGAGCAACTTGGCCCCATGAAGTATATTATCACGCCAATTTAAGCCTACAATCTCTTTACCAGTCGCCAAGTCTTTAAAAGGCAAAATTTCTCCATCATCTACAATCAGGCGGTAGTCTACTGTTAATTCTGTTCCAATTGGATAATCATCTCTTGCGAAGATAAAGCCTAGATGCCATAAACCTGTGGGTGTAAATGAATGATTGATGAAACACTCGTCTGGCCAATCGTGACTTACTGTGTAGTAACGCTCAAACCAACGCACCGATGCTGCCTCTTCATCTGGGTTAAATGCTGCTTTATCCTCCAACTGATAAACTCGCTCTATTTTGTCTGGTGCACAAAGGACACTTCCACGTTTTACAGCTTCCATGAGAAACATTCCTTTTCCGGCCTCTTTAAATGTTGCTGTTTCAATCTTATAACTAGGTATTATCATATTTTTTTACTCATACGCCACCCGTCTGAGTGGTCTTGATAATAATTTGGAAGCTCTTTAAATATTTGGTATCCGTTCTTTTGATAGAGCGCAATTGCAGCCTGATTTTTTTTTGAAACCTCAAGTCTCATAATCTGACGATTTTCTATAGCTGCCTGCGATTCTAGATCTTTGAGTAATTTTTGTGCTAATCCTTTACCTCTTATTTCTGGTGCAAGTGCAATAGAATAGAGCCTTGCCGCACAAGATGCTCGACGCAAAATCACAAGTCCATAGCCCACAACAGTTTCATTTAGCACAATCACGCGAAAGATGCGATGTTTTACTTTAATCCAACGGATAAAAGAGCGGCGATTTAAAAGATCCGACTCAAAGCAGATCGACTCAAGCTTTAGTAACGCCTCTAGATCTTTATAACAAACATTTCTAATCATGGTTTTAGTATGGTTTTAGTCGCGACCGCGTTGTTCAAGTCGATTTACAAACTCCTGCATGATGATCATATAGAGCTCATCTCCGAGATAAAGGTCTTCGACTCCGTGCTCAATACTTGGATTATCATTTACCTCAATGACATAAATATGATTTCCTTTCTGCTTGATATCAACACCATAAAGACCATTACCGATAATTGCGCTAGCCTTGAGCGCAGCATTTAGGACAGATCTTGGCGTTTCAAAGGTAGGTATCGTTTCAAATCCACCTGTATGATTTCTCTTTGCTGCATGATTATAAATTTGCCAGTGGTTGCGTGCCATTAAATATTTACATGAATAAATGACACGTTTGTTAAGAACACCTATTCGCCAGTCAAATTCTGTGTAAAGATATTCCTGAACAAGCACAAGATCTGAGTCTTTGAACATGATATTCAGTTTTTCTTCCAATTCTTTTCTATTTTCAGCTTTATAAACACCTGTTGAAAATGAGCTCTCCGGCATTTTTAAAACCATTGGGTAGGTAAATACCTCCTCAATATGTTCAAGTTCGCGTAAGGATTTTGATGAAATAACAAGGGTTTTAGGAGCAACTACGCCATTATAGCTAAATGCATCGTGCAAAAATATTTTATTACAGCAGCGCATAATCGAAGTTGCATCATCGATCACGACCATTCCCTCTAACTCACCTTGCCGAGCTAATCGGTATGTTAGATGATCAATGCTAGTTGTTTCTCTGATAAAAAGCGCATCGTATTGCGTCAAATGTTTGGCGTGATCAGAGCGCATTAAATCTGCTTGTATCCCAAGTTTAGATGCGGCCTTCACAAAGCGTTTAATGGCTTCTTCGTCACTTGGAGCTCTCTTCTCTTCTGGATTATACAAAATGGCCATCTCCCACCGATATTTTCGCCGTGATGGTGTCCTCCAAACTTGTTCCGTAAATGAGCGGAGTCGCCCGTAAAAGATTTCGCGCTCCTTTTCTTCTAAAAGAGATAAATTCCCTCTTTCAACTTTAACTTTAATTCCACTACTCGTGCGAACAAATTTTGCCTGTAAAATTGGAGATGGATAGCGATCAAAAAGCAAGCGAGCTAGCTTCTTCCACTCTTCGTTTTGAGTCCAGCCAAAGTAAATATTTAAAAGATCAGGCACTTGCAACTCCCCCTCCATTTTTGGCAAGTACGCTTGAAGAGGTTTTAACCGCTCTTCTGAACCTTCAAAATGACGCAAGTCATTGATAGTATTTATACTTGGCAAAACTCTGTGTTTCCTAGATTCTGCTAGTAAAGAGCAATAGTAGCCGCGACTTAGATAGCGTGCAGTATCACAAAGATTGATGATCCGCGTGCGTTGCTCACCTAACTTAGGGAAATCGGAGAGATATTGATCGAAAGGGATGATGTTTAAGTTGAGATCTGGAGTTTCTTCCTGATCTGTTACAATAATGGTCTTGTACATAAATAGCTTCCACTTATAAGGTGTTTTTCTAAGAAAGAGAACATATATTACCTCAAGTTATTCAGTTACTTACCAATAAAAGCTGGAGACTTTTTATATCAGCAAAAAGCTGATTGAGATTGATTTGGTCGGGCTTTTTCTTGAAAGACTGGTAATCAAAGACAAGTTTATCAATCAGGTGGTGATATTGCTCACCAAGCTCTTGAGCTGTTTGGCGTAGCTGCCAAAAATGTTGATCTACATCACTTGGAAATTCAAAACTTGAAGGAATATATTGGTGATAAACCTTCTGCACCTTATTAAGCTCATCTTCAAATTCATCAAGAAGATACCTTAGCCTTGTTTTAGGCACAATCGATTCATCGTCATAGCCAATAGGAGGTTCATTCATATGCTTTCTGCAGGCGTTCCAAAATTTTTGTATCTTTGGCATGGCAAGCATTGCTTATACTCTTTTTGGAGAAATTCCATCAACTTTTCTCGAACAAATGCACAAAGCTCAAACGTATCTGTCGCATCTTTACCCGACATGAGGATACGGATTTGCATTGTCTGCTCCAGAAAATCAGTGACATGTACTTTCATCGTTGTACCAGTATAGAGTGGATGTGATTTAATAAGCTCTTCGCATTTTCCTCGTACAACAGATACTGGAGTCGTATAGTCACAATGAAGGAAAACAGTTCCAATAAGTTCGGAGTCGACAAGATCTGCACTCGTAAAAGTTTTGTCAATAAAATTTGACACTGGCATAACAAGCCGTTTTAAATCCCAAGTGCGAATGACAACATGGGTCATGCAGATACTCTCAACATTTCCATATGTACCCTCAAGGTAGATTCTATCTCCAATTTTCATTGTTTTCATAAAGGCCAACATAAATCCAGCGATGAGATTTTGTAAAACAGGTTTGGCAGCCATACCAAGGGCAATACCAGCAATACCTGCGGAACCTAAAATACCAAAACCTACATTCTTAATATACTGCTCTGAGCTGAATATAAGACAATCTTGATACAAAAATCTTGATAAGTGAATGAAAAAGCGGCTAAGATAGCGGCTTAAA
>CAMAUB010000063.1 GCA_945861315.1 Chlamydia trachomatis | reverse complement strand
GCGCGTCTTTCAAGCTCAATTTTTAACTCAGGAGAAATCTTCATCACAATCTTATTGGGAATTTAAGCCGCTATCTTAGCCGCTTTTTCATTCACTTATCAAGATTTTTGTATCAAGATTGTCTTATATTCAGCTCAGAGCAGTATATTGCTTCTTTTATAGGATATTTTATTTCTAGTGCTTTGAATGCTTTAGCAGATGCTGCAGTGTAATCGATATTGATCTTTTTTAAATCTTCCGGTGTGTCAGCATATCCAACTCCAACAGCTTGGATAAACTTAACGCGAGGTCCTGTTGCATACTTTTCAAATAGCTTGCTCCAAAATTCTGGTGTTCTAGCAGCCTCTTCTGGTGCGTGAATGACAGTGAATCCTTTTGAGGCAAGGTGAGATAGTGCTTCTAGATTACGGCCGCAACCGATGACTGTGTGGCCTCGCTTCATCGCCTGCGCAGCAATTTGTGTTCCAATCTCTCCTACTCCATGAATTATTGTCACACAACGAGTTGCTTGTGAGCTCTTATGACGCACGGATGATGTTAAAGTAGCTGCTGCTTGAGCTGTGGGTCTAAAAGCTGCACGTACGATGGAAGCCATTTAATTCTCCTTTGGTTAATGCAACTATTGTAACATAATTATTTTAACTGAGAATTAAGTTATTATTAATTTTTAATTAATTTCTAGCCTGAGTTTTGGGTTTCTAAGGTGTTTGTTTATTTTGAACATGCTTTTTGGCAAGCTGCTCTACTTTCTTGGTTGTTTGCGCCCTGAAATGTTTCTCCATCTGCTCAGTTGTCATTTGGACTGCGTGAGGATTTGTTGATTTCTGTGTGACAGCTCTTTCTAACGCTCCTTTGAGAGCGCTTTCCAGCTTACTCGCTAAAGAACCGCCAGCTGTGGGTGTTGTACACAGGTGGCGTACGGCGGCTGCTCCTGCAGCTCTTGGAGCAACTGTTGCTAATAAAGACATATGGCCTCTTGGTGTTTTGATTTCCAGAGGCCAATTATGAAGTTTTTATTAATAAAACTCAATCTTTTGGCTTTTTTTGCCTTTTATTTCTCGCTCACTCCAAGGAAGGCAACTTGAAACTCAGTCTTTTAGAAGAGCTTTCATTACCTGCAAAGAGAATCCTGGGCACTCCTTTATCAAAAGCGAGACGAGTTTTTCGAATTTAACTGGATCCAAAGAGGCATTGATTAACATTCCTTTAATCTGTTCGTAGATAGGGGGAGAAGCTGACATAAAGCTACCTACTTGGAACTCCTTAAATGTCTCATGAAATGATGTGAGATCACGTCCAAGCAAAGCTGCCATTGGCTGATGGTCAAAAACAAGGTCTTGTTTCTCAAGAATACGACTACAGACAACAGCGTAAGGGGCGACATGCCCATTCGCATAGATATCCGCGATCTTTTCAGCCATTTCATGAGAGATATGCACTGGACGGAATTTAGTACCCATCCTATCACAAAATGCTTTGAAAAATTGCTTGACCGTCATCTTATCAGGACCAACTGCGTCAATATCCAATCGTCCTCCCTTGAAAGCAAAGACTGCATCGACAATATCTCGTATGTGAACAGGCTGGACTATCTGCTCACCAGATCCTATGAGAACTTGAACAAAAAAGTTAGCCATTTGATCTGGTCCCCATCCATGTTTCATGTTTAGACGTCCATTCTCTGGGCCACAGTAGCCGTATGAAACTCCCAAATGAAGGTGATCAAGTGAAGATTCACTGAGTCTTTTAGCAGTTTGTGCTCTTGAGAGTATGTATGGATCTTCGATTGGCTCGCCAGATTTTCTTAAAATTGAAAGTGCAATAGAGCCTAGATGTACTACACGACAGTCTTGATAAAGTCCTGTTTTTTTGCCATCCTCCAGGTGACTTAAGAGAGCATGAAATGGAGCGAAATTGATTTTTTCAAGAATGGCTTTTGATCCAGCAGGAACTGATGCAACCCCAAGCCCGTTCACATAAGTGATTCTTCGACCAGCACACAGTTTTGCAATTTGTTCGCTCATAAACCTTGGATCTGCTTGTTGCTCCTCGCTTGCTTCAATTACGCGACAAAGTGAGTGCTTTCCAAATATCTCTAATGTAGCTTTATCACGGGTGATTAGGATTGTAGATCGCCCTTCTTCAAGGGATTTTAGAGCAAGGTGAGGACCAATTAGACCCGAAGCTCCTGAAATGATCGCGACATCGGGGGCCTTATCTCTTTTAACTTGTTCAGCCGTACGCTCTTCTAATAAGCTTACCAGAGCTAACTCTTGTGTTGACGTCTTTAATGAGGGCTTACCATCTCTGACAACTCTAGTAGAATCCGTGAGCGGCGCAGGCATTAGGTATCGAGCATTGCGGTTAAGCTTGAGTGAGTCTGCTACGCCTGGTGTTACACTGCTTGCAGTAAGTGAGGGTATTGCCGTACTTGCTAGAGATCGAGCTCTGCTTGCTAATGCCTCTTTTGTTACTAATAGTAATTTAGGTGCATATGTTAGAGCTTTACTAGCTCCTTTTAATGAAGGTATAGCCATATTTTTAATCCTTTTTTATTAACTTATATCTATAGTATAAATAATTAGTATTTATATTATATAAAGTTTATTTTAAAAAGTGATTAAGAGCAGCAATAAATGTCTGGGAAAGTCCTTTTTCAACCTCAAAACGGTCAAAAGCTTCCAGTCCAGCCTGGGTAGTTCCTCCTTTAGAGGCAACTTTTTTGATGAGAGCGGCAGGGGGCTCTTTTGAGGCCTCTAACCATTGAAGGGTTGTAAGCATCATTTCTTTTGCTAATGGAGTCGCTTGCTTTGAAGGAAGTCCCATCTGCTCTGCCGTTTTTTCTATTGAGATTAGAAGGCGAAGGACGAAGGCGGGGCCTGAACCTGTGAGAGCAGTTATCGCAGGAAAGTGTTTCTCGTGGAACCATTCGAGCTTACCTAAAGGGGCCAGAAGGTTTTCGATGAAGGGTTTGTCAAGAAGGGGATCTTCGCTCAGAGCGATGATCCCAAAACCGTAGCGAACGGCAAGATTTGGCATTGCGCACAAGCAGGGGGTAGAAAAGCTTTTTTTGAGGCATTCTTGTGTGATTCCAGCCATTACACTGATCACTAGCTTTCCACTGAATTCTTTATACAGCTCCCCATCAAAGTCTTTTGGCTTAACGGCAAGTAGCAAGATCTCATCAGGAGAGCTCCCTTCAAGGGCAGATAAGCTTGTTGTCCCTCCAATGGCATTGGCTAAAGCTCTAGCTTTTTCAGGGTTATGGTCGTAGCAGATCGTCTTCTGCCCGAGGCCAGAAACAAAAGCAGAGCCCATATTTCCACAGCCGATGAGTCGAATCAGCGCGATAAATAGTCTCCCGTTAAGATCCATTTATAGCTGGTTAGTTCCTTTAACCCAACTGGTCCTCTTGCATGAAGTTTTTGGGTTGAGACTGCAATTTCAGAGCCAAGACCAAACTGTGCCCCATCTGTAAAGCGGGTTGATGCATTGACGTAGACTGCAGCTGAATCCACCTCTTTTAAGAATTGATTAGCTTGGGTTGGATCGTCTGTGAGGATTCCGTCGCTATGCCCACTTCCATAGGTTTGAATATGGTCGATCGCTTCATCAAGAGAGTCAACTATTTTGACTCCTAAAATAAGGTCGAGCCATTCGGTATGCCAGTCAGATTCTTTTGCGACAATACCAGTTAGATAAGGAGTAGCATTGAGATGGAGGCGAAAGTGAACGCCCTGTAGGTAAGAGGCAAGTTTGGGGAGAAATGATGGAGCGATCTTTTGATGAACAAGCAGTGTGTCAAGTGCATTACAGACGCTTGGGCGTTGCATTTTCGCATTTTTGATGACACTCAAAGCGCGCTCTTGATCGACATGCCTATCGACATAGAGATGGCAGATTCCAACTCCTCCCGAAATCACTGGAATTCGACTCTCTTTTTTGCAAAATTCCTGTAGATGAGCTCCTCCGCGTGGAATAATCATATCAACAAACTCATCAAGATGAAGAAGCCGTTTCACTTGAAGTCGGCTTGAGCTTGTGAGCAACTGGATGCACTCTTTTGGAAAGTTAACTCTTTTAAGGGCTGAGTGGACTGCTTTGATTAATGCTTTGTTCGTATGAAGAGTCTCTTTGCCTCCTCTCAAGATAGCGCTATTTCCACTCTTAAGACAAAGGGAAGCAACATCGATGGTAACATTGGGTCTCGCTTCATAGATGACCCCAATGACTCCAATAGGAACGCGTTGTTTTACAAGGTGAAGGCCAGTTGGAAGTGTGCGCTCTTCGAGGATCTGCCCAACTGGATCAGGCAATTCAATCACATTCATGAGGTCAGCAATCACAGAACCTAAGCGTCCTTGAAGATTAAGACGATCACGCATAGATTCTGAAAGACCTTTGTGAGCTAGGTCTTTCTCGTTGGCAAAAAGAATTTCATTTTGCCGATTATCTAGCTCAATGGCAATTGCCTTAAGAGCTAAATTTTTCTCTTGGGTGGTTGTTTTTCGCAAAAAGAGTGCAGCCCTTTTTGCTTGGAGTCCCTTTTTTTTGACTGACAAATCGCGTTCCTAGTTTATCTCCGTTGAGAAGTCGTGCAAGAATATTTGTTTCGTAAGCGTGTGCGATGATCACATCGATTCCTTGCTCAGTAGCTGAGCGGGCAGCGGCAATTTTTGTAGCCATTCCACCAGTTCCGATAGCTCCACTTCCTCCGATAGAAAATTGAACCATTGCTTCATCAATTTTTTCAATGGAGTCAATTTGCTTTGCTTGAGGATCGCTGCGAGGATCATGTGTATAAAGACCGTGTTGGTCTGTGAGTAAAAAAAGAAGCTCTGCACCTACAAGCACAGCAACATGGGCAGCTAGTGCATCATTTTCTCCAAAAGGAGGCTTATTCCCTGCAAAGGGGATGATTTCATCGATGGCAACTGTGTCATTTTCGTTCACAATAGGAAGAATACGGTGTAAAAACATTTGGGCAAAAGTATTTTGAGCATTGTGACTCATTGAGGGGTGTGCAAAGTCATTTTTTGAAAGTAAGATCTGACCAATTGTGATGCCATAGATTTGAAAAAGCTCAGTCCATAGGTGCATGAGACGCACCTGCCCAATGGAGGCTAACATTTGCTTGGGGGGGATAGAATTTTCTTCGGTCTTAAGCACTTCTCGTCCTGCAACGATAGAGCCAGAACAGACAAAGACGATCTCATGCCCAAGATTATGAAGCATAGAGATTTGCCTAGCAAATTCGGCCATATGAGGACGTGAGAGAACCTTCGTTTGATTTGTCAAAGAACTAGATCCAATCTTAATCACAAGTTTCATGGTATTATTTTACACTAAAATGAGATTTTTCATCTCATTTATTTTTCCAGGAATGTAATAGCGCAAATTTCGGCGAAATAGTCGAAGAGAGAGTAGCTCTTTTGACTCAGGTATACCAGCAACTGAGGGGGTAAGAATGCCAGAGGGGAGTGTCCAGAGAGGAGAATTTTTTCGAGGAGGGGGGTTGGAAAAGGCGTCCAAGAGAATTCCTCGAAATTTGCATGTTTTGGCCTCCTCAGCAAGAGCATGCTCATCGACCATATCGGCACAGCCGACAACAATGAAAATCGAGTCAGGTTTCATGAGCTTAAACTCAGCCGCTCCAAATAAAATTTCTTTGACTTCCACTCCATGTCTTGGTAAGGCAAGGACAACGATATCCGCAGCAGGCAAAATTGAATGAAGTTCGTTAATTAAAAATGTTTTTTTACAATGAGGATGGAACGAGTTGGTTCCTCGCACTCCCCATGTTTTCATTTCAAAGAGATTTGCAAGGCGTACGATTTCACTTCCAACATCTCCAAGTCCGATTTGAAGTAGGGTTCGCTCTTTTAGAGTCCACATGGTCTCTTTTAAGGGCCAGTTCCAAAACTCCTCTGGGTCGTTTGGAGCTTCTTTCCAGCGAAAGAGTTGTTTTCCAAACCCTAGAATTGCAGCTATCACAAATTCAGAAATTTGCGTCACATCATAGTGCGCTCCAAGAGACACTAGAATATCTCCTTTAGCTCGAATTTTTTCTTCACATAGATGAGTTGTATCAACCCTTGGACAATGGATCCATTTCAGACGTATAGCATGACTAAATTGCTCTTCTGTTAGGTGATTTCCATAGATCACCTCAATCGCATGCCAGTCGTAGTCGTGCTCACATTTTTTTATAAAATCATATTGAGGAAACTCCTCCTCAAGAGATTCTTTTGCCCCAAAAGGGAGCTCTTCTTGCAATAAAATTTTTGGCATTGACTTCTCCCAACTAATAAGCTATATTAATGCTCTTTTTTTACCAAGGAAACTAAGATGTCAATATCAGAATACGCAATTTTCAAAAGTGGCGGAAAACAGTTTAGTGTCTCGGCAGGTGACGTGATCGATGTGGAGCTACTAGAGGGCGAAAAGGGAACAACAATTGAATTTAGAGATGTTCTTTATTTTAACGATGGAAAAAAAGTAACAGTGGGGACTCCAACTATTACTAAAGCAGTTATCCAAGCGGAAGTTGTGGACCAAATCAGAGGTCCTAAAGTAGTTTCATATAAGTACAAAAAACGAAAAAATTATCGCAAAAAAGTTGGGCATCGTCAATTTTATACTCGCGTAAAAATTACAGGAGTTATGCATGGCGCATAAGAAAGGTCAAGGTTCCACAAGAAATGGACGTGATTCACATTCACAACGGTTAGGAATTAAAGCAGGTGCAGGTCAATTTGTCAGAGCAGGGAGCATTTTAGTGCGCCAGCGTGGGACAAAATGGCACCCATCTAAGAACGTCAGCCGTGGGTCGGATGACACACTCTTCTCTCTAGTGGATGGAATTGTGCATTTTAAAAAGGCGAAGCGCACGTTTGTTTTTGTTGTGCCTGCATAACATACAAACCTTTGATTGAATAGACTTCTTTCTTAACCAAAGCAGGTTTAGAAAGAGGTCTCATGGATTACCAAAGGATGTGTTTCTTAAGATTATGTTTACAGATCAAGTTAAATTACATTTGAAAGCTGGTAAGGGTGGCAACGGCGTTATCTCGTGGAGACGTGAAAAGTATATCCCTAAAGGTGGCCCATGTGGGGGCAATGGAGGGAGGGGTGCTTCTGTTGTAATTGAATCTGACGCACAAATTTCTTCTTTAGACTTCTATCGGAATAAAACTCAAATGAGTGCAGACGATGGTGGACAGGGAGGCCCTAATAATCGTAAGGGGAAAGATGGACGTGAACTTATTTTAAAAGTTCCT
>CAMAUB010000062.1 GCA_945861315.1 Chlamydia trachomatis | reverse complement strand
TTAAAATTTTACAAATAGGGCGTTAGATTTTGTCTGAGAAGGAGATGCGGATATCGACGCTGACTTTTATAAGTCAGCGAGATAGAGCATGATGTTCTCGGGCAAAAGATACGGATCGATTTGTAAAATTTTCAACTAATTCCACTATAGGTTTAAAATTTCACGACTCATGATAAATGACGCAAGAGGTCTATTTTCAGAAAGAACTATCAAAAATTTTTTTATAACTTGAACAGAAGAAATTAGCAATGGTATGTTAATCCTCCCTAGATAGGGGCAATAGCTCAGCGGTTAGAGCAGCGGACTCATAATCCGTCGGTCCTGGGTTCAAATCCCGGTTGCCCCATCTTTTATTCTCAACAACTTACGTCTTCTCTTACGCCTCCGTTTTTCCTCTTTGTCATGATAAATGTCATGAATTGTACCTATGTGCGAATCTAAAGTCATCTTTTGAGTTGTCTTTCTCTCCTAAGTCGATCACCACCCCAATTTCTTCATCTCCTTAACTCATGACAAATATCATGACATGAATCAAAAGTTAACGCATTCTAATCGCAAGCAACTTATAGTTAAGTACTTGAAATTCATAGAGCTTCGGATAATTCATCCGATTTTCATATGAAAGAACGAGTAAAATTTGTATTATCTCCTTCATTTACTGACTCTCGGAGGATCTGATGTCTCACCTACGTATTCGCCCAACAAAGAAAAAAGACAAAAAGGGAAAAATCAAGAATAGATATCAGATGATCATCAACACCTACAAAAATGGCCGTAGGTTTTATAAAGCTGAGACCTTTGATTCCGAGCCAGAAGCAAAAGCGTGGGAACGCAAGATGCTTCGGGACATCGATGAAGGAAAAATCACCAAAGAATCCTTAAAACGAAGACGACTATCTGATGCTATTGAGAAATATATATCTCTTGTACTGCCCCATAAGCCTAGAAATGCCAAAAATGTCATTCATCACTTGAATTGGTGGAATAAACAGATCGGTCGTCTCGCTCTATTGGATGTCACGGCTCCAGTGGTCGCCGAATGTCGTGATCGCCTTCTGTCAGAACCTAGCAAAAATGGCGGCCAACGTACGAACACAACTGTGATTCGATATCTAGCTTCCTTGAGCATCGTACTTGAATATTGCATGAAGGAATGGCACTGGATCACTCACAATGCAGTGCGCTCCATTAGAAAACCGCCTTTAGGAAAGAGCAAGACCCGCTTTTTTACACTTGAAGAAATCGATACAATTCAGGGTTTAGCCGCAAAGAGCGATAGCCCCCATCTTCCAGGAATCATTCTCATCGCCCTTCATACAGGGATGAGGAAAGGGGAGATTCTTTCTTTGCAATGGTCACACATCGATCTAAAAAATAAGGAGATCCTTCTTTCTAGGTCAAAAAATGGGGAGCCTCGAGATATTCCCATGACAGACCCTGTTTACGATCTCTTATCGAAGTTATCTTTAGCTGCTCACAATAGCGAAGATCTTCTCTTCTCTAGCCCCTTTAACAGTCGCAAATCCATCGATATTCGATCAGCATGGGAAAGAATATTGAGACAAGGAAACATTGCAGGAGCCACCTTCCATACGATACGACATACCACTTGTTCGTTGCTCGCCAGTCTGGGAATCCCTTCGATTCTTATCGCAAGGATCGTCGGGCATAAAGACAGTAGAACCACAGACATCTATACTCATGCCTTCAAACAGCCTCAGCATGAAGCTATAAGAAAACTGGGCTCCACTCTATTGCAAAGCCCCCATGATTGAAAACCTCCAAAACACCCTCCAAGCAATCATCAAAAGCAGAACAACGTTCATTCAAGCCTACTCCGATAGAATGGAACGGATGGGAACAGAAGTGAACATTCGGGCCCAAGCAGTAAATATGCAAACAATTATCTTAACCCTTGGAATACCTATGGTGTCCGAATCGGTTAACACCATAGGTGAGTTTCTAAATTTATGGGTGAACGAAACAGACAACGTCCGTACACGATCTTCCAGAACATCGTTTGTCCGTTGGATGCGACAAGCTGATCCACAAAAAAATTATCGAGAATACAAAAAACTTGGTTTTATAGTAGAACAAACCATCGGAAATGAAAATGAAACACGAATCATATCTAATCTAACCGCTTTCATATATAGAGCTTATAAGTTCTTGAAAACCGATTTAAAAAACGAAAAGAGCAAACAACAGTACTCCAGCTATCTTTTTAATATAGAAGGCAAGTTAGATGACTTTTTGCTTGGAATAGAAAAACTCCTATGGCGCCCCTTTCATCGAGATCATCCTCAATTCACAGGAGACATCCTTACTCGTTTTCTGGATTTCCTTGAGCAAAAAGCCTTAGACAGCACTTCAGAAAAGCCTTACCTTGCTTTACTCATTTGCAGAGCGCTCATTTATGCCCCGCTTCCAGCCCAAAAATTATTTTCTCTTGGAGCCCCTAACGAGGACCAGTTGACACTCGAATGTGAAGGAAAAAAATTTCATGTAAGTGTTCAATTCATCAAATTTTGGAAATGCTTCAATGAGCCTCATCTATTCCCTGCCTCACTTCGCAACTGCAAAGACCCAGAAAAACGGCTGAACACAATCATCAAAAGACTGAGCAAAAGAGCGGGGCTACCTATATGCTTAACCCCAACGATGCTACGCCTGGTCAGAGAGGCTTGTTGCCCAAAAGGGAGAGTACTTTAGATAAACGCATTGTGAAACGTCTCAAATAAGAAGCTCTGAGCCAAGGCTTTTAAATGTTTTTTAGAAACGAATCAAGATACTGGCGATTAAATTGATAAATCTTTGTCCCCTTGGTTTGCCAAATCCCCCGCTTGACTGTGAAACCAATCACACCAATAGCTCTGCTTAAACGCAAAAGAGGTAGAATACGCTGATAGTCAGGAATTTTTCTAATTTTAGCATAGCCATCTAGAAAAGATTGTTTATAGGAATGTTGAGTAGACCATTCGCCGAATTCCAGAGGGCAGAAGTCTTCTTCAGCAAATCCTCCACGAGCTGAAGACCAATCAATAATCCCTTGAATCTTGCCCTGATCGATGATGATATTACCAGGTCGAAAATCACGATGAACGATGCAAGGACCATCTGCCCTTAGCAAAAGATCGATGTGCTTATCATAATATCGGCGAACGTTGGTCAAAAGGTCTGAGGGCAAATGATCTCGACATTCATCCATTCCTTCTTCAAATTTCATGGTGAAAGGAATACGAGGGTCTATGCTCAAAGAAATGGGATCGGTCAGATCTCCATGACCCTCAACACGCTCAAGATGCATGCGCCCAAGAAGAACCCCGATTTCATAGGCGAGTTTATCATTGAGGTCTTCGATTTTGAGCAATTCCCCTGGTAAGCATTCCATGAGAACAGCACCATGTAGATCTGTCTCTGGCGGGATCAGTTGGATAATACGTGGCACTGGCAACTTGTCCGCAAAGTGGTTCAAGAAATAAGCTTCACGAAGATAATCGCCTGTGCGAGAGCATATTTTTAAGATGAGATCCTTGCCATTCTCTAAAGTCACTTTAAAAACGGTTGCAACCATCGCAGCCTCATGGTCTATGAAGGCGAATTGGGCTTCCGAGAGATTTAACCGTTCTTTGTAAAGAGAAACAAGGGATGCCATTTCTATCCGTTTTCTCCCGTATCCTCGATCCTTAACTGCATGTTGTACAGGTTTGCGTAAGTCCTATCTAAAGCGATAAGCTCTTCGTGTGTTCCTTGTTCTTCAATGCCTTTATCTGTAAGAACGAGGATTCTCTGAGCATTTCTGATTGTTGATAGACGATGCGCTATGACAAGAGTCGTACGGTTCTTCATGAGTCTTTCCAAAGAATTTTGCACGGCTCTTTCGCTTTCGTTATCAAGGCTACTCGTGGCTTCATCGAAAATGATGATAGGTGGATTTTTTAAGAAAACACGAGCGATGCTAAGTCGTTGTTTCTGTCCTCCAGAAAGCTTAACTCCACGCTGCCCAATGTCTGTAGAGTATCCGCTTGGGAGTGTCATAATAAAATCATGAGCATTAGCTTGTTTGGCCGCAGTGGTGATTTCTTCTTCTGTAGCACCAGGTTTACCATAGCGAATGTTTTCTAAAACCGTACCAGTAAAAAGATAAATATCTTGCTGAACAAGGCCAACATTTTGTCGAAGCGACTTAAGTTTAAGTTTTTGAATATCCTGGCCATCGATAAATATTTTCCCAGCGCTTGTCTCATAGAATCGTGGAATTAAAGAGCAAAGAGTCGTTTTTCCTGCACCTGAAGGGCCCACCAAGGCCACATATTCTTCAGCCTTTATTGTCAGAGAGAGGTTTTTTAAAATGTGATCGTGGTTTTCCCTGTATTTAAAACTGACATCTTTAAATTCAATTTTTCCTCGAACTTGCGTCAAATCTACGGCATTTGGAGCATCTTGAATATCTGGCTCCTCTTCTAAAACATCCATAAATCGATGAAAGCCTGTAACTCCTTCTTGATACAACCGAACAAAATTGCCCAAATGTTGAATCGGTTCGATGAGGATCACGATATAAAGCAGGAAAGTGAGTAGGTCAGCTAAATCTAAAGAGCCATGAACAATACTTACTGCTCCAAAGAGAACAACTGTAATACTCATTAGCTGCGTGAAAGAGAGCAGCCCATTATAAAAATAAGTCTCGGCTTTATATCCTTTGCGCCTGCTTTTGAAGAAAGCATGGTTTTCTTGAGCGAATTTTTGCTTTTCGACTTCTTCATTCGTAAAAGATTGGACCGCTCGAATACCTGCAAGGGTGTCCTCAACTTGAGCATTGATATCTCCAATTTTATCGCTGCTTTTTTTGAGTGCAACATACATTTTTTTAGCTGTGTAAAATGCATAGATCCCCATGACAGGGACAAAAAGAAAAGCGATTAACGCCAATTTGACATTAATGCTGAGCAAGATGACAAATGCGCCAACAAGATTCAACAAGTAGATCACAAGATCTTCTGGGCCATGATGGTATAGTTCAGCGAGATTAAATGTATCATGGGAGATTCGGGTCAAGAGCTGACCTGTTTTATGGTCATCATAAAATTTGAAGGAGAGTTTTTGATAATGGGAAAATAGTTCGCTTCGCATATCTCTTTCCATCAAGGCACCCATGATATGTCCCTTGTAGTCAGTAAACACACGACATAATGCAAAAATAGCCACTAGACCAAGCATCAGAGCACCCATCAGGTAAATTTGATGCAGTGCATCAGCTGACCCAACCTGTAGCAAATGGGTGGTAATGTATCGAACGCATAATGGAATAGAAAGCGTTGCGGCAGAGGCAAGAAATGCACAAGCCATGTCTGCACAAAAAAGACCTAAGTAGGGCTTGTAATACGATAAAAACTTCTTAATGCGTGAATTCATAAAATTAGTCGGGTATTTCTATAAAAGCTTTCTTAACATGAACATTTTTGAATTTTTCTCATAACCCTCTCGGGTGAATTCAATAGAATATCCCAATTTTTGATAGAACGGAAGCGCTTCCCAGTCCATCGTGTTGAGAGTGACAAATAGTGCCCCATGTACTCTCCCAACTTTTTCTGCTTCATGCATCAGCTTTTTTCCCCATCCTTGATGGCGCAAAGTTTTGTCTATCCAAAGAGAATCTACGTAAAGAGATCCATAAAATAGGGTGCCAGAAGCCCCTCCAAGTACTTGTTCCTTTTGATCTTTGATAAAAATGCTAAACGGACGAATAGGAGAAAGTCCTTTTGCTTGGAAAGCCTCTTCGCTGATTCCATGATAGAGAATTTCTTCGTACTCTTTCGGGATAATCGTGTAATGTTCTAAACGAAGGGATTCATTTTTCATATGGTTTTATTCGCTTATTGGGATCATCAAAATTTACCAATGGAATTCGCTTATTGATTTTATCCACCATAAAATCTGCACAAGGCTTTACGAGCACTTTGATGTCATCCCAGTGCTCATTTTCTATGCCTATACAAATTGATTTGGCACGTTTTATTACAGGTTGATGCCTTTCAGGCAGGTGATTTATCACCCAATCTGCTGCTGCTGGTTTAGATCTTATTGTGTCTGTTTCCAAAGTGCTCCAGATACGGGCAAACGTAAGTAAAACATTCCGAGTATCATGTTCAAGATCTGCAGCAAGTCTATTTACATCATGAATCATAGCTTTCATAAAATCATGATAGGGCACTTCCACTAAAAGCTGGCTAGGTTTTAATCCCCACAAGGTTTCGCTCTTTAATAGCACTTGAGTAACAAGGACCGCTAGATCAGGCATTTCATAGTTTTCCCATGGCTCAATGATGCCCTTTTCAAATGAATCCCGCAGATACTCACCATATTGGAAATCAAAATGAGGGGGATATTGCCAAGGATTAATCATCCTCTTCTCAACGAGCGTTATTTCAAGAGGCCTTTTTGAGCTTTTCATGTAAATACCAGATATTTGGAGAAGCTTAGCAACTAATTTAGCTTTTTCTTCTGAAGTTGTCGCACGACTGGTAACGGCGAATAAATCAATGTCACTGTATTTTTGGAGACCGCCTACAAGAGATGAACCATAAAGATAAACTCCTAAAAGATCAGACCCAAGAATCGTTCTTAATAATTCTATGCTGTCTTTAAGTTGTTGTTGCATCTCAGGGCTATAAGTAGACTTCATAGAGAATCTTCTATTTTTAATTGCATATTAACTCAGATCCTTTCTTAGAAAGAATTTTGAATGACCGAACCAACAATTTTTTAATTCACAGACCCGTTTATAACCGTTTTTCAAATAAAATTCTTCCGCCTGGAAATCAAAACTATCTACCGCAGAAAAAACGCATCCATTCTTAACAGCTTCTCGTTCAGCAGTATCTAGTAATTTTTTGCCGTATCCTTGTTTTTGGAGATTCCCTTCAACCCATAACAGATCAATGTAGATTGATTCCGTGCCCATAAATGCCTGTATCCCGCCGAAAACCTTTCCCTGCCCATTTTTCAAGAAAATGGAAAATGCTTTATCTCGCTCACCTAATACATTCTCATTGAATGCAACGATACCTTCTCTTACAACGGCGTTATCAGTCTCTGTAGGTGCATAATCGACAACCACTTTGTACGCATTCTCTTTACTTTGAATATTCGGACTTCCTTGAGAGGTGAATTTTAAAATAACCATAGGATGCGGTTTGGGTTCTGGTACGATTTTAAGTGTTTTTTCAAATTGATCATTTGAATATTGGCTGACCACCCTATCCCAAAATTCTATTGCTGCTTTATTTTCTGGTATTTGAGAAGTCT